>JALZVK010000193.1 GCA_023301005.1 Saprospiraceae bacterium
GATTGAGCGGATTAACATGGATTTTTTTCTCAGTACTTGTTTTTTTTATTTTAAAACTAAAACGAGTAGTGAGAAAAAAATCGCTCTAATCCGCTCAATCAGCGGCATTTGTGTTCTATCTTACTATCTTACAAAGGAATATTTCCATGCTTCTTCTTAGGCAAATCCACCTTCTTATTTTCCAACATAGCAAACGCCTTAATCAATTTCCTTCTCGTATTTTTAGGTAGAATCACTTCATCAATAAATCCACGTTGAGTCGCACTATAAGGATTCGCAAACAGTTCCGCATACTCTGCTTCCTTCTCAGCTAATTTCGCTTGAGGATCATCCGCCGCCTTAATTTCTTTTCGGAAAATAATTTCACTTGCACCTTTCGCACCCATAACAGCAATCTCTGCATTAGGATAAGCGAAGTTCATATCAGCACCAATATGTTTAGAATTCATCACATCATAAGCCCCTCCATAAGCCTTACGAGTAATCACAGAAACTCTTGGAACAGTCGCCTCACTCAAAGCATATAACAACTTCGCACCATTCGTAATTATAGCATTCCACTCTTGATTCGTACCAGGTAAAAAACCAGGAACATCAACTAAAACCAACAATGGAATATTAAAACAATCACAAGTTCGAACGAATCTCGCCGCCTTCTTCGAACTCTCCACATCCAAACAACCTGCCAATGAAATCGGTTGATTCGCAACGATACCAATACTACGTCCTGCCAAACGTGCATATCCTACTACAATATTATCAGCATAGTCAGGATGAATTTCAAAAAAGGATTCTCTATCGACAGTTCCTTTAATGATGTCTCGAATATCATAAGGTTGATTCGCACTTTCAGGAATGATAGTTTCTAATTCTTCACGCACTTCGTCAGTAGGAATATAAGGTAACTTAGCAGGAGTGTCCTCGCAATTTTGAGGTAAGTAGCTGAGTAGTTTTTTTATTTTTTCAATACAATCAATATCGTTCGCAGCAGTCAAATGAGTTACTCCAGATTTGGTAGAGTGCGCACTTGCACCACCTAATTCTTCAGAGGTAACTTCCTCATTCGTAACAGTCTTCACTACATTCGGACCAGTAACAAACATATAACTTGTATTCTCCACCATGATGGTAAAATCAGTCATTGCAGGCGAGTAAACCGCACCTCCTGCGCATGGTCCCATGATAGCGGATATTTGTGGAATCACACCTGATGCCATTACATTTTTATAAAAAATATCAGCATAACCACCCAAGGAACGAACACCTTCTTGTATCCTTGCACCACCACTATCATTCAACCCAATCAACGGCGCGCCAACCTTCATCGCAGTATCCATAATTTTACAAATCTTCTCTGCATGAGTCTCAGATAATGCGCCTCCAAAGACCGTAAAGTCTTGTGCAAAAACATAAATCAATCTACCATCAATAGTGCCGTAACCAGTCACTACACCATCTCCGTAAAAGATTTGTTTTTCCATTCCAAAATCTTTTGTTCGATGCGTCACCAACATTCCGATTTCTTCAAATGAACCTTCATCCAACAAAAAATGAATCCGCTCACGAGCAGTTAATTTTCCTTTTTTATGTTGCTTGTCAATTCTTACTTGACCACCGCCGAGCTGCGCTTCAGCAATTTTTTGATTTAAAATTTCTACTTTCTTTGACATAGGTTTTTTTATTTTTCGGTTGACGGTCGACGGTTGACGGTCGTTTCACTTGACGGTTCAAAAGTAAATCGAACCGTTGAGCGTAGCGACCGTCTACCGTCACCCGTCCACCGTCTTAATCATTATTTCTAAAATTTCAGAAGCTGCTTCCGAGATAACTGTTCCAGGTCCGAACACACCAACCACTCCTTTATCAAATAAGAATTGATAATCTTGCGGAGGTATCACACCACCAGTTATGACCATGATATCTTCTCTTCCTAATTTTTTTAATTCTTTGATAGCTTGAGGTACTAAAGTTTTGTGACCAGCAGCCAATGATGAGATGCCTAAAATATGAACATCATTTTCAGCAGCTTGTCTTGCTGCTTCTTCAGGCGTTTGAAACAAAGGTCCAACATCTACATCGAAACCAATATCTGCAAAACTTGTAGCAATCACTTTTGAACCTCTATCATGACCATCTTGTCCTAATTTGGCAACCATGATTCTAGGACGACGACCTTCTAATTTTGCAAATTGCTCGGAGAGCAATCTCGCTTTTTTAAATACTTTGTTAGTAGAAATTTCATTAGAGTAAGCTCCCGTAATTGTTTTGTTATTAGCTTTGAATCTTCCGAACGATTTTTCCATAGCATCTGAAATTTCTCCAAGAGTTGCTCTTAGTCGAGCAGCCTTAATTGCTTCGGCTAATAAATTACCTTTTTTGTTTTTAGCACAATCAGCTAATTTTTTCAAAGCAGCTTGAACCGCTTTTTCATCTCTAGTTGCTTTTATCTTTTTAAGCTTTTTGATTTGAGATTTTCTAACAGTATTATTATCAACCTCTAATGTATCGAGAATTCCTTCTTCCTCATGTTGAAAAATATTTACTCCAATAATCTTATCCATTCCACTATCAATACGAGCTTGCTTTCTAGCAGCTGCTTCTTCGATTCGCATTTTAGGCAAACCATTTTCAATAGCTTTTGCCATACCTCCAAGTGCTTCTACTTCTTCAATTAAAGTCCAAGCTTTATGTGCAATTTGATTCGTCAAATATTCCACATAATAAGAACCGCCCCACGGGTCAACCACTTTTGTAATATCAGTTTCTTGTTGTAAATATTTTTGAGTGTCCCGTGCTATTTTAGCGGAAAAATCAGTAGGCAATGCAATCGCCTCATCTAACGAATTGGTATGCAAAGATTGAGTACCTCCGAAGATAGCAGACATCGCTTCAATAGTTGTACGAGCAATGTTATTAAATGGATCTTGTGCGGTCAAACTCCAACCTGAAGTTTGGCAATGCGTTCTAAGTGCTAAAGATTTTGGATTGGTAGGATGGAAGGATTGAATGATTTTTGCCCATAACATTCTTGCAGCTCGCATCTTTGCAATCTCCATAAAATGATTCATTCCTATTCCCCAAAAGAAAGAAAGTCGTGGAGCAAAGTCATCAATTTTCAAACCTGCTTTTAATCCAGTTCTTATATATTCCAAACCATCTGCTAAAGTATAAGCTAATTCTATATCAGCCGATGCACCTGCTTCGTGCATGTGATAACCACTAATACTTATCGAGTTGAATTTTGGAATATGTTTAGAAGTATATTCAAAAATATCACCTATAATACGCATCGAAGGTTGTGGTGGATAGATATAAGTATTCCGTACCATGAACTCTTTCAAAATATCATTTTGAATCGTTCCGCTTAGCTTCGATTGTTCCACACCTTGCTCTTCTGCTGCAACTATAAAGAATGCCATGATTGGAATTACTGCACCATTCATAGTCATCGAAACTGACATTTTATCCAAAGGGATTTTATCAAAAAGGATTTTCATATCCTCGACAGAATCAATCGCAACGCCCGCCATTCCTACATCTCCAGTAACTCTCGGATGATCAGAATCATAACCACGATGCGTAGCTAAGTCAAATGCAACAGACAATCCTTTTTGTCCTTGTGCGAGATTTCTTCTATAAAATTCATTACTTTTTTTTGCAGTAGAAAAACCTGCATATTGACGAATCGTCCAAGCTCGACCTGAGTACATCGAACTATAAGGACCTCTAAGATTAGGAGCAATTCCAGCAACAAAATTAAGATGTTTTACATCTTTATTATCTTCTGAAGAAAAATGTGAATGTATTGTTATACCTTCTGGAGTATTCCAATCATTTCTTTTCTTCGAAGAAGATTTTTTTGTCTTTCGTTGAAATTTTATTTTACTAAAGTCAGGTTTTTTCATATTTATTTAAAAAATATATAACAAGTAAGAAGGCTATGTGCCTATGTGTTAAAAATCAAGTTCGAGGAACACAAAGTATTCGACAATTTTCAATTAATAATTTTCAATTTTAATTGCAGCTTCGCTACCCTTATCTATTTGCTTTCCAATTACTCGGTTCATTTTCAATGACCTTTAATTGTTTTTGATTGTCTAAATAAATATTTAACGCTAGTGCAGCAGCAATTTCCTCTTCTACTTTTTGTTCCACTTGTAGTTGCTCCCGTGAATAATAATTTTTTACAAAATGAGTATCGAAATTACCAGAAATAAAAGCGTCATGCTCGCATACAAATTTCCCGAAGGGTAGAGTAGTCGCTACACCTTCAATTTGATATTGACTAATCGCCTTTTTCATTTTTTCAATCGCTTCCGAGCGAGTACTTCCATAAGTAATCAACTTAGCAATCATCGGGTCATAGTAAATCGGAATTTCCATACCTTGCTCATAACCATCATCCAATCGAACACCTTCGCCACTCGGTGTAGAATAGACTTCTAAAGTTCCGACACTCGGCATAAAATTCTCTAAAGGATCTTCCGCATAAACTCTCACCTCCAAAGCATGACCAGTTATTTTTATATCATCTTGTGTAAATGCCAAACGTTCCCCTCGTGCTACTTTTATTTGTTGCTCCACCAAATCAATTCCTGTAATTAATTCCGAAACAGGATGTTCGACTTGCAGTCGAGTATTCATTTCTAAAAAATAAAAATTCTTATCATCGTCTAATAAAAATTCGACAGTACCAGCTCCAACATAATCACAAGCTTTCGCAACTTTTATAGCAGCTTCGCCCATCGCTTTTCTAATCTCAGGAGTCAAGACAACGGAAGGTGCTTCTTCCACCACTTTTTGGTGACGACGTTGCACACTACATTCTCTTTCAAAAAGATGAACGATATTTCCATGTGTATCTGCCAAAACTTGAATTTCAATATGACGAGGTGAGGTTACATATTTTTCAATAAAAACAGAACCATCGCCGAAGGCAGATGTTGCTTCACTTATCGCACGTTCCATTTGTTCAGGTAATTCTTTCAAATTTTCGACAACTCTCATTCCTTTACCACCACCTCCTGCGGAGGCTTTTATTAAAATAGGAAAACCGATTTCCTTTGCAATTTTTTTAGCCAACTTCACATCAGTAATTGCTTTATCAATTCCAGGAACCATTGGAATATTATAATCACTTACTGCTTCTTTAGCAGCGAGTTTGCTTCCCATGATTTCGATGGCTCTGGTATTTGGGCCTATAAAAGTAATCCCTGCTTTAGTTACTTTTTTAGCAAATTCAGAATTCTCACTTAGGAAACCATAACCTGGATGAATACCATCTGCACCAGTTTGAATGGCTGCGTTAATGACATTATCCATGACTAGATAAGATTCTGATGAAGGTGCAGGTCCAACTAAAACTGCTTCGTCTGCAAATCTTACATGACGTGAATTTCTATCTGCTTCTGAATAAATGGCAACTGTTTTGATGCCCATTTTTTTTGCGCTTCGCATGACTCGAAGTGCGATTTCTCCTCTGTTGGCAATTAATATCTTTTTCATATAAAGTTTAGTAAGGACTGTAGTTTGAATTACTCTACTCGATGTTTTTTATATGTCGTCCCTCTGGGACTTTTAACTTAAAATATTGCTTTCTTTTCTACCGATATTTCGTCCCTCTGGGACTTTTGCTTTTTCTAAAGTCCCAGAGGGACAACATATTGGTAGAAAAAATATTTAAAATTATAGTTTTGAGTTCCAGAGGAACGGCATATAAATAATCATGAGGTAGAGTGGTCTAAATTAAATTTTTAAAACAATTTCATTATAGTTAACTCGTAAATTAATCTAATGTTCAAAGTTAGAATTTTAAGGAAAAGAGTGTTAGTATTTAAGTTGAATTTTCAATAATAAATTAACCTCAATAAAAACCAATATTACAAATTTATAGTTAATTTTTTGAATAGTAGAAGAGCTTTTAAAAACTATAGGAGCGAAAGCAACATTTTAGTAAATCTAAGACTTAGATAAAGGAAACACAATTAAATAAAGTATATACAAATAGTAATTATAATTAGATGTAATATATTTGTTATATTTACTTTGAAAAAATATTCACTTAACTATAGAACAAAAGCTATTAATAAATAATGTGGTGCCCAACAAAAGATTTAGTCTATTACATCCGTAATAAATATATAGGTAAAGATAAAGTTTTAGATGGAGTCAAATTTTTAGAAAGAGTTTTAGATAAGAAATCATCATATAAAAGAGATCTAAGCTTAATTAAAAATCAACTTGTAAATAGTCATCGTAGAGAAATACTAGGAACTTTATCAGATAGAGTTCCTATAAATAAGATTAATACAAGTTTTAGTGATTACTTGACTTATATTGCTAATAATGAAAGACCATATATTTTTGTTCTAAAAGATAAAGAGATACTAGATAATTTTCCTAAAGTAAAAGAAGGAGCCCATCCTTCAATATATTTAAATAAAAAGTCTTCTTATCGGTTATCGGATTTTTTTAAGAATAAAAAAAATAATAAAAATGTAATCTATGGAATTATAGCTCTATTGTTAATAGGACTTTTTTTATATTTAAGTTGCGATACAAATTCTAAATCTAAAAAAGATAATAATCAACAAGCTATCATACCATCTACTCCAAATAATTCTTATGTAAGTCCTTTGGAACAAATTACTTCAAGGAAAAATAATGATGCTAAACTTTGGGGTATTTGGTTAACAAACTTTAAAGAAATTGAAGGCGCTATAAGGCTAAAAGAAAGCTATTCAGTTTATCGAGATATAGAAATTATGAAATTAGATGATGAAACTTTTCACCTTTTTATTTTTGCTGAATCTAAAAACGAAGCCAAACTTAAGCAAGATGAAAATGTGAAAAAGAGATGGAAACATTCACTAATTATTCCGATAGATAAATGTTCTCCAAAGTTTTTTAAAGAGAGAAACTATTGGGAATGTTTTTAAATTATTATAAATAAAAGAGCCTTGTAAAACAATCGTTTTACAAGGCTCTTATTTAATAAGTGTAAAAATAAATTACCCCACCACAATATTAATCATCCGATTAGGAACAACAATAACTTTACGAACCGTCTTACCTTCTGTATGTTTTTGCACCGCTTCCAATGCCAACGCACCAGCTTCCATATCTTCTTTAGATGCATCTGCTGCAAAAGCAATTTCAGTTCGTTTCTTTCCATTTACACAAACAGGGTAAGTGATAGAATCTTCTTTTAAGTAAGATTCATCAGCTATAGGGAAAGAAGTTTTATGAACCGTAAGAGCATTGTTATGATTTTCAAATTTGCTCCATAACTCTTCAGCGATATGAGGTCCGAAAGGCGCAATCAATTGCGCCAAAGGTTCTAAGATAGCTCGCTTATTACAATTCAATTTTCTTAACTCATTAGTCGCCACCATAAAACCACTTATACAAGTATTGAATGAAAATCTTTCGATATCATCATTTACTTTTTTGATAGCAGTATGTAAAATTTTTAATTCATCTTTAGTTGCAGTTTCATCACTCACTACAAAGTTGTTATCGTCATCGTGGTACAACGCCCAGAATTTTCTTAAAAATTTAGATACACCATCAATACCTTTAGTGTCCCAAGGTTTCCCTTGTTCTATTGGGCCCAAGAACATTTCATACATTCTAAAACAGTCAGAACCATATTGCTCTACCACATCATCAGGATTCACTACGTTGAAATATCTTTTCGACATTTTACCAACTTCTGACTTAGTAATTAAGTTGCAATCTTTTCCATCGTTAATAGGATTAGAAGGTGTGTAAGTGCAGTTGCAACAAATGAATTCCGCATCGGCATAATCAGGTCGCCACTCGACAAACTTCTGAATGCTCTCTCTATTTAAAAAAGAATTAGGAGACCCATATTCTTGTACAAAGTCAACATGAACAGGGATTTTTGCAAAATCACTTTCGTTCATATCCTTAATCATTTCTGCACAATAGAATTGACTTTTGCCATCGACTTTATCTTTTTTCAAATAAATATATTCGATAACTCCTTGAATCATTCCTTGATTGATCAATTTTTTAAATGGCTCATTGGTAGGCACCATTCCTTTGTCAAATAAGAATTTATGCCAAAATCGAGAATACATCAAATGCCCAACAGCATGTTCCGTACCTCCAACATATAAATCCACATCTTGCCAATATTTCATCGCATCGACACTTGCAAACTCATTGTTATTTTCAGCATCCATATATCTTAAAAAGTACCAACTCGAACCTGCATAACCAGGCATCGTATCTGTCTCACGAGTGAAACCTTCTTTTTCATTGACCCAATCCGTAGCACGAGCCAAAGGAGATTGACCACTTGCCGTAGGTTTGAAATCATCTAAAATTGGTAACTGAACTGGTAACTCCTCATCAGGTACTGCATGTGCAACGCCATCTTTATCAAACAAAATTGGATAAGGTTCTCCCCAATATCTTTGACGACTGAAGTTGGCATCTCTCAATTTGTAATTGATACGACCTGTACCAATTCCCATATCTTCAATTTTTGCAATGGCAGCTTTGATAGCATCTTTCACTTCCATTCCATCTAAGAAACCAGAGTTGATCATCACTCCAACTTTATCAGACAAAGTTGCATTTGGATATTTTGATTTATCGACAACTTCTACAATTGGTAAATCAAATTTTTTGGCAAATGCTTTATCTCTATCATCATCACTTGGAACCGCCATGATAGCACCTGTTCCATAATCTAACAATACATATTCAGAAATCCAGATTGGTAATTGCATTCCAGTAACTGGATTAAATGCATACGCTCCTGTAAATGCTCCAGTCACTTCTTTGACATCAGCCATACGATCACGCTCTGAACGAGAGCTGACATATTTTTTATAATCGGCAACTGTTTTTTGTTGAGCTTCGATAGTCAATTTATCTACCAAAGGATGTTCAGGAGCTAAGACCATAAATGTTGCTCCATAAATCGTATCAGGTCGAGTAGTGAAAACTTCAACTTGCTCGTCCGTATCTTGAACATTAAAAAATGCTTGAGCACCTTCCGAGCGACCAATCCAATTACTCTGCATCGCCTTCAAAGAGTCAGACCATTCTAATGTTTTCATATCATCCAATAATCGTTCTGCGTAAGCAGTAATTCTTAACGACCATTGCATCATTGCTTTTTTCTCAACAGGATGACCACCTCTTTCTGAGACGCCATCTTTAACTTCGTCATTGGCTAAGACAGTTCCTAACGCTTCACACCAATTGACATAACCTACTTTTTGGTAACCCAATCTGTAGTTCATCAATACATCGTTCTTTTCTTTTGGAGACATTGCTGCCCATTGATCGGCGGTGAAAATTGCATCTTGACTTGTAGCTGCATTGACATTTGCATTTCCTTCTTTTTCAAAAGTTGCAATCAAGTCAGCTATCGGCTGTGCTTTATTGGCATCTTTGCAATAGTAATGTTGGAAAATTTGTAAAAATATCCATTGCGTCCATTTGTAGTATTGAGGATTACAAGTTTGCACTTCTCTATCCCAATCAAATGAAAAACCAATATTATCTAATTGTTGTCGGTAGCGACCGATATTTTGTTCAGTTGCTTCGGCAGGATGAATACCTGATTGAATTGCATATTGCTCGGCAGGTAATCCAAATGCATCGTAACCCATCGGATGTAAAACATTAAATCCTTTTAATCTTTTATATCGAGCAAAAATATCAGAGGCAATATATCCGAGCGGATGCCCTACGTGTAATCCTGCTCCCGAAGGATAAGGGAACATATCTAAGACATAAAATTTGGGTAAATCAGAATCGTTGGAAACTTTATAGACTTTATTGTCGTCCCAATATTTTCGCCATTTCTTTTCTATTTCTCTTGGATTGTAGAATGCCATTTTAAAAAGAATTTTATTTTTAATAAGTAGAAGGATTATTTTTTACTAAGTATTGAAGTTCTGTATTTGACTTACTCTTCGCAGGTTATTTCACAGAGTTGCTCAGAGATTTTTCACAGAGTTACACAGAGGTTCTTAATACTTGTATTTTTTTGTAAAAAAAAAGTAATTGAAACATATACAATGAAATTATTGATTACGTTTCAAAAGTGGTGCGAAAATATTAAAAATGTGGCAATTAAATCATTTTTCGAGATTCGTTTATTTAAAAGATAGATTTAACTTTGTGTTTGATTGATTTAAACTTATTTATTAACAAAACTCAAATACTATGATTAAGTCTATTTTGAAACTAGGTGTTTTATTAATTGTTGGTGTTGTAGCATACAACTCATTTTTTGGAACGGTTGAAGAGAAAGCTGAAGCTAAAGAAATTAGGCAAAAAGCAGGAAAGGTTTTAAAACAAGCAGGAGGTGCTTTGTTAGATTTAGGGAAAGATGGTGTGGCAATTTTAAAAAAGGAAAGGAGTAAATTTAAGGAAGGGAAATATGACGAGGCAGTAGATAAAGTTGGTGGATTGATTACTAAGATAAAAGATAAAGTCGAAGGGGAAGGCGGCGAACTCTTAGATAAAGTCAAAGAATTAGAAAAACAAAAAGATGCGATATCTAATGCTATCGAAAAAGCGAAAGGAACGACGGAAGGAATTACAGGTGATACAAAAGAGAAGTTGACTAAAGATTTTGAAGATTTGACTGATCAAGCTTCGGAAGTTTTAGAGCAATTGGAAGATGCTGAAAAGTAATTTTTTTATTTAAGAGCTTGTTGGGAAATTATATTTCGGCTAAAAACGCTCTTTTTTTGATGACACTTCTTTGAAAAAAAAGTCAAATAGCGCAGACTATGTTCCTATT
>JALZVK010000194.1 GCA_023301005.1 Saprospiraceae bacterium
TCTTTAGTCAATATGTATCTTGCATATACTGATAACCATTCTATATTGGAGCTGCACACATTCCGAGCAAGAAAAAACCCAGTCGAACGACTGAGGTTTTTTGTTTATTTAAAAATTGACAAGGCTATTAAAACCCCTGCAATATGCAAATGGTGCTGATAGGTATTGACTACAATGCAAGATACGTATTATAGAAGAAACCATTTATATACCTCGTTGTATGAGAAAAACGAAGAAGTGAAGCATGACTCGATGGAGGAAAAAGTGTGTCGATCTTGCGAAAAAGATAATCAAAATCAGAGATAAATTCACTTGCCAGCGGTGTATGAAAAAAGTGGAGTGAGTAAATTGCCAATGATCCCATGTAATACCTGAGAGCAAAAACAAGAAACTAAGTTGTGATCTACTAAATATAAAAGTTCTTTGCTACCGTTGTCATAAACTAAGACGGCATCTAGCACCACTAGAAGGAGCGAAACGATTTAAAAGAAAGTTTCCATTGAGACTAAAGCACCTTGAAAGCGAAAACAAGAAAACAAACGGATCAATAGGAAAACAATACTTCATAGACAAACACGAAGAACTGAAAGAAATATATAAATGACTACTAGAAGAATAGTTCGCTTCTTTCTTGCTGGGGGTGCTTCGTGATAAAGCGATCAAGTAACCACAAGAAGGAGGAAACAAAAAGGCAGGCGAGGCGTAATGAATCGAGCCACCACTATATACATACCGCTTGCTAATATTTCCAAGACGTTGGAGTATGTCGACAAGGGAGCGGTAATGTGGAGGGACTAGGTAAAGACAATTATGGTGCAATTCCGTAACTCTCCAATTTACAAAACATTCCAACTATGAAAGACTATCTGAAAGAACTAAGGAAATGCAAAAAAACAAACACAGACCTAGAAGTAGAATCTTTCGAGGTTTTGTGAGAGGATGCAAACACAAGAACCGCAAGCATGAAACTAGCTTCTAATATAGGAGTTGCGATATATGTGACTAACAAAGATATAAGGATTCCACCTATAGCGGATATACTTGATTATGCTTCATAGTCTGCTACAGAGAAACCAGATCAAACTCCAGTTATAGAGCCAAAGTATAAAATAGGTTTTAATTTACAACTTACTAGATGACTAACAAGAAACCTAGAACAGACAAGAAGAAGAACGTAGGAAAGGTTGCAGAGGTTCTTGCTAAGAATCCTCACGCTACTGAGCAAGAGATAGCAGAGAAAGCAGGTATTGGTAATTGAACAGCACACAGAGCAAAAAAAGAACTGGAGAAAAGTGGAGGAAAAGACGAAACCATAAGGTATATCGTAGGTTCTGCAAAGAATAGAATCAAAAGATCACAAGGTATATTCGATAGATACCTAGACGAAGTAGAAGAGAAAGAGAAGCTTGTTAGGCAAGATATTTCTCTAGTGAAAGAGATAGTGAAAGACGACCAAGCAAGAATAACGGTTCTAGGTGGAGAGATCACAGACGACTCTGGAGGGCTTAAATGACTAGAGTGAGTTTCAACTAAAGACTTACTGGAAAGACTAGAAAGTTTATCTGAATAATTCTATGGATAAAAAGGCAATCGAATTAGAACTTACAAAAAGAGAGCTTGCGAAGAGAGACTTTTTATATTATTTGAAATATGTTTTCCCTTGATTTACAAACGTAGCCTACCAATGAACGCCAGAGAACAGAATACACAACAAAATCATTAAAGCCCTAGAGAGGGTGGAGAACTGAGGGTGTAAAAGGCTTATGATCTTTTGCCCTCCGAGACTGTGAAAGAGTGCTATCTCTTCACAATACTTTGCGAGCCGATACCTAGCGAAAGACCCATCTAGAAAAATTATACAAGCGAGTTATTGAGCTGATCTTTCTAGCGACTTTTGACGCAAGACCAAACGCATCACAGAATCTAGCCAGTTCTGAAATGTGTTTCCAGAATTTGCACTATCGAAAGACAAAAGAGAATGATGAAACCGAGAGACTGACAAAGAATGATGATATTATTCCGTCTGAGTCTGAGGAGCAACAACAGGTAAATGAGCAGACCTATTGATTATCGATGATCCAGTTAAGGATAGAATAGAAGCAGACAGTGCAACAACACAGGAAAGAAACGTAGACCGATATGATTCGGTAGCCTCTACACGTTTACAATCACAGGACTCAGCGATCATATTGATTATGACACGTTGGAACATATACGATCTATGATGATACCTAGAACTGGAGGAGTGAGAAGAACGAGAGAAAGTGATAATCCAAGCGATAGATGAAGAATGAAACGAGATCATACGACCATGAAAGCGAGACGATTGACACTTCACGTCTATCAAAAACAAGATGTTACCAAAGAATCGAGCCGCACTTTACCAGCAAGACCCAATAGCGGCGACCGATGGAATATTTAAGCGCTCATACTTTGAATACTTTAGGCTGTCTGATTTCGAGCTTGCTGATGGACTACTAAAGAAACACGAACTAAGAGTTGGTATATTTATTGATCCAGCATTCTCTACGAGTTCCAAGTCGGATGATGCTGTTGTAGGTCTAGTGGGAGAACATAAAACCAGTAAGAACTATTATCTACTCGACTGTATAGCCGAAACCTCTGCACCAAGTAGGACCAGGGCGAATATCATGACGATCTATAATAAAGCCGTAGTAAATGGTTTCACTCCACAGTTTATCTGTTGCGAGAACGTGACGATAAACAAGGAACAAACCAAGTTCGTAAAAGAGCTGAGGGCGTTTCTGGTAGAGAATCAAATAAACATACCGTTGAGACTCTACGAGCCAAAGCAGAACAAAATAGACAGGATAAAATACAATCTAGAGCCGATCTTTAGCCAAAAGTGATTCTTGTTTAGGTCTGATATGGAAGACAAAACCTTTCTCAGAAGAGCAGAGAAGCAGCTGCTAGAGTTTCCAAATGGAAAGCATGATGATATTATTGATATGTTTGCACAGAGTAAAATCATGATGAAGTGAGACGTTGACACGTGACCGAGCGTGATTGGTGTAGATAGGCGTTCGCAATACGGTTTTTAGATCTTTCATATCTCCATGCTGAAAGAATACCAATACAACCAGTTTACAGGACGTCAGTTTGCGTTCTTCATTTTACGGCGAAGATTGGGAAAGAGCAGGAAGGAGATCATGAGAATGATGAACGTAAAAAAGAGACGATACTACGATATGAGAAGGGAAGTAATCAAAATAATCGACCCAAGGAACGAATATAGCCGTATTCGAGACAAAAAAGTCAAAAATAGACTAGCGAGTGCGTAAAAACAT
>JALZVK010000195.1 GCA_023301005.1 Saprospiraceae bacterium
TTAAATCTCAAAAACCAATTTTCTAATAACCTATTTAAAATTAAATAAAAACAAATCCTATAAGTAGAACATTGATGCCGTAGATTGAGCTAACTAACACACTTTATTATTGAATAACATCCTAACTCATTAACCCTAATCCACGGCATCTAAGTTCTATTAAATCTCAAAAACCAATTTTCTAATAACCTATTTAAAATTAAATAAAAACAAACCCTATAAGTAGAACATTGATGCCGTAGATTGAACTAATAAACACCTATTACCGAGAATATCATCTTAGTTCATAACCCATAATCCACGGCATCTTAGTTCTATTACATTTAAAAAACCGATTTTTGAAAAACTAATTTAGTTGGTCAAATTCGATTGATTCATGGCAACAGCATTTTTTTAAACTTAAAAAAAATAACATCATGATATTATCAAAAATAAAATTCCCAATTCTACTTTTAGTAGGTACAGCATTCATGTTACTAGCTCTAAAACCTAATGATAACAGCCGTAGTAATACATTTACAAAATCAATAAATGAACACGAAGAGTTGGGTAATGTCAACTGGGAGCGTGATTTTGAAAAAGGAATCGCAACTTCTAAAGAAATGGACAAACCTGTTTTTCTTTTATTTCAAGAAGTACCTGGATGTTCAACTTGTCGTAATTATGGAAAAGATGTATTGAGTAATCCACAGATAGTTGAGGCTATCGAAACACTATTTGTTCCAGTTGCTGTTTTTAATAATAAAAGAGGAAAAGATGCAGAGGTGTTGAAATATTATAAAGAACCATCGTGGAATAATCCAGTTGTAAGAATCGTAAATTCTAAAAAGAAAAATATCATAAAAAGAGTAGCAGGTAATTATTCCAAATTAGGAATTGTTCATGCAATGGTTTTTGCATTGCAAGCAGAAAATAAGGCCGTCCCAACCTATTTGAAATTACTTAAAGAATCATTAGAAGCCGAAGCAACAGGAATAGAAACTGCTACTTTTTCAATGTATTGTTTTTGGTCAGGTGAAAGGACTTTAGGAAATGTAGATGGAGTGTTAGAAACTCAACCAGGATTTATGAATGGTCACGAAGTAGTGACAGTTAAGTATAATCCAATTTTGATTTCGGAGAAAGAATTAGTGAGTGAAGCCAAAAGTGCTAACTACAGTTTTGTAAATGATATTTCAAAATTCCGAATGGATAGAGAACCGAAATATTATTTATCGAAATCAGTTTACCGATTTATTCCAATGACTCAATTGCAAGCCGCTAAGGTCAATGCTAAAATTGGTAGCAATCGATCTCCTGATGAATTTTTATCACCAAGACAATTGACACTTTTAGATTACATAAAAAAGAATCCAAAGAAGAAGTGGAAAAGTGCGATTAATGTGGAGCTAGATGAAGCATGGGCGAGTGTGAAAAATAAAATGTAAACTTGGATAGAACACGGATGCCGCAGATTGAGCGGGTCTTAGCGGATTTGACGAGCGACTTTGTTTAGGATTTTTCTTCTAATTTGTATAATTAAAAACTAGCAAGTTAGAAGAAAAAATCCATACAAGTTGAATCGTCAAATCCGCTAAGATCCGCTCAACCCGCGGCATCCGTGTTCTATAAATTAAACAGGAGCCAGCCTCACCTTCAACCCATCCAAACTATTCTTCATCCGAATCTGACAACTCAACCGACTATTATCCTCCACAAAAAAAGCTTGGTCCAACATATCCTCCTCATCATCCGAAGCTTCACCCAACTCATGATCACTCTGTACATAACAATGACATGAAGCACATAATGCCATACCACCGCAAGTACCTTCCACAGGAAGATCGTGCGCCTTACACACTTCCATCAAATTCATATTCATATCAGTAGGTGCCTCCAATTCATGTTCGACACCTTCACGGTCAGTTACAATAACTTTAATAATATCGTCTTCCATATTTTAATTTTAAAAGGTGTTTAAGTGTATATGTATATAAGTGTATATGTTGTCGAATTAGTTCGAATACAATCTAGAGAAAAACTTATACACATATACACCCATACACTTATACACTCGAAAAATCATTCCTCAAATCCATTCACGCCATTCACAGTAGTATATTTAAAGCTTAATTTTTTATCAGGGTAAATATGTTTAAATGCAGATTGAACCATCAAAGTTGATTCATGAAATCCACAAAGAATCAATTTCAATTTTCCCTCATAAGTATTAATATCACCGATAGCATATATACCGGGAACATTTGTACTATAATCCAAAGTGTTCACCTCGATAGCACTTCTATGAATATTCAAACCCCATTCCGCAATCGGTCCAAGCTTAGGAGACAACCCAAAAAGAGGAATAAAATTATCCACCACTTTCGGAAATTCACCTTCTTGTTTTTGTTTGATAATCACCTCGTTGAGTTTGCCATTTCCATTTAGACCTACACATTGCGCTTCCGTAATCACATTGATTTTTCCAGCCTTAGCCAAGTCCATCACTTTCTCCACAGAATCCAACGCTCCTCTAAAAGACGTTCGCCTGTGAACCAAAGTCACCTCCTCCGCAATGTCAGCCAAGATGATAGTCCAATCCAAAGCCGAGTCACCACCACCAGCAACGACAATTTTTTTACCTGCATATTTTTGAGGATCACGAATGATATAGTCAACACCTTTATCTTCAAAATCTGTAATATTTTCGATAGGAGGTTTTCGAGGTTCGAAACTGCCAAGTCCCGCAGCGATAGCTATGACAGGTGCTTGAAGTTTTGTTCCTCTTGAAGTAGTCAATATAAATGATCCATCCTCTTGCTTTTCGACAGACTCCGCTCGTTCGCCAAGTGTAAAACCAGGTTTGAAAGGAGCAATTTGTTCCATCAAATTATCAACCAATTCCCCTGCTAAAATCGAAGGGAAACCAGGAATATCGTATATAGGTTTTTTAGGATAAATTTCTGCACATTGTCCCCCAGGAATAGGAAGCGCATCTACAAAGTGACAACGCATCTTTAACAAACCAGCTTCGAAAGCTGTAAATAATCCACAAGGTCCCGCACCAATAACTAAAATATCTGTTTTTATCATATTAATAGTGTAACCGCCAATTTCAATTGGCAGGTTGTTCAAGTAAGTGCATGGAAAATAATAACTTAGGTTATTATTTTCCACGCACTTAATATTTAAAAAAAAAATAATTCAACCAACCAATTAAAATTGGCGGTTATGAGAGCGCAAAATTAATCATTTCACTCGTTAAGTAACAGAGTAAAATTAAATATAATTTTTAAGCACATCTTTTTTCGCTATCTTTCCTTAAAAAATAATTCTATACCGCAGGATATGCAACGATTTTTTAAGAAAAACTATCAAAAAAATCACGCACTTAAAATTTTATATTTAATTCTACTCTGCTCCTTAGTTTAAGATTTCTTAAAATTAAAAACATTGATTATCAAATACAGTTCATAAATTACTGCGACAATTTTTAATACAAATTAGTTTTGTTTAACTTTTATGAGTGAATTGTTAAACAAAATAAAATTAACATTGTTATTCATGAATATGAAAAATCAATCAGCACACATTATAGGTTCAGGCTTTGCAGGTTTAGCAGCGGCGGCAAGTTTAGCTCAAAAAGGAATAGACGTTACCGTTTTTGAAAAAAACAAAACGATAGGAGGACGAGCAAGACAATTTCAAAAAGCTGGGTTTACCTTTGATATGGGACCGAGTTGGTATTGGATGCCTGATGTTTTTGAATCTTTCTTTAATCGGTTCGGAAAGCAAGCTTCCGATTATTATGATTTAAAAAAATTAGACCCAGGCTTTACCATTTTCTTTTCGAATGATGAACGCATGGATGTTCCTGCGGAATTGTCAGGTATTTATGAAATGTTCGAAAACCTAGAAAAAGGAAGTGCTGACAAACTCAGAAAATTCCTAAAAGAAGGAGAATACAAATATAATGTAGGTGTCAAAGATTTAGTCTATCGACCAAATTTGTCGTTTACAGAATTAATAGATTTTCGCTTAATGATGGGCGCATTGAAATTACATGTATTCAAACCCTTCGATAAATATGTAAGAGGCTATTTCAAAAATCCGTTACTGATACAATTGATGGAGTTTCCTGTTTTGTTTTTGGGAGCAATGCCCAAGGATACTCCAGCTTTGTATAGTTTGATGAATTACTCCGCATTGGCACAAGGCACTTGGTACCCGATGGGTGGTATGCATGAAATCGTAAAAGCAATGCAATCCGTCGCAATAGAACAAGGTGTGAAATTTCAAACTGATGCAGAAGTTGAAAAAATAATTGTTGAAAATAAAAAAGCAACAGCCATACAAATAAAAGGGGAGGAGTTTAAGTCTGATGTGATAATCGGCTCGGCGGATTATCATCATATTGACCAACACTTACTTGATCCAGTTCATCAACACTATTCCAAAAAACATTGGGATAAGCAGGTACTAGCTCCATCTTCTTTAATTTTTTATTTAGGTGTCGACAAGAAAATTCCAAAACTAAATCATCATAATTTATTTTTTGATACTGACTTTGAAGCGCATGCTAAGGCGATTTATAAAGATCCTAAATATCCAGAAAATCCACTTTTTTACGTATGTTGTCCTTCCAAAACTGATGACTCGGTTGCTCCCGAAGGAATGGAAAATATATTTATCCTAATTCCAATTGCTGTAGATCTAAAAGATAACGTAGCGTTACGTCAAAAGTATTTTGAAAAAGTAATTGCTCGAATGGAAAAAACTTGTGGCACCAATATCCGTGAACATATTGTTTATAAAAAAAGCTATTCCGTCAATGACTTCAAAAAAGATTATCATTCATTTAAAGGTAATGCTTATGGTCTTGCAAATACATTGTTACAAACCGCCATTTTTAAACCTAAAATGAAGAGTAAAAAGGTAAAAAATTTGTATTATGCAGGGCAGTTGACGACACCAGGTCCAGGCGTTCCACCTTCTTTGATTTCAGGAATGGTTGCTGGAGATTTGGTAGGGAAGCAAGTTTTTGATATTGAAAAGAATTATAAAAAACCTACAACTACTAAAACTAAAGTATCTAAAACTTTATAGAAACCCGTAGCACGGTTTTCAACCGTGCCACGGATAATTATAAAAACTCAAGCAACTAAGATTCTGAAAATTATAGGATATTATTTGCTACAAATATCCGTGGCACAGTTTGAAACTGTGCTACGGGTTTTGAACCATAATACGAATGGTTAAAAAAAAAAATGTTCACATAAAAAACTTATAAACAACTGATTATGAAAGCATTGTACGACACTTTATCTCATAAGGTCAGTAAGTCCGCTACTCGATTATATAGCACAAGCTTCTCATTAGGGATTCAATTATTGGATAACAAAATTCATACACCTATATATGCAATCTATGGATTTGTAAGATTGGCGGATGAGATCGTAGATAGTTTTCATGATTTTAATAAGGAAAAAATGTTGACAGAATTTCGTCAACAAACTTATCAATCGATTGAAGAAAAGATTAGTTTAAATCCTATTTTAAATTCTTTTCAAGAAGCAGTTAATCAATATGGAATCAATCTAGAATTGATTGATACATTTTTAGATTCGATGGAAATGGACTTGTATCAAAACTTCCATGATGCGTCATCTTATCAACAATATATTTTGGGTTCGGCGGAAGTCGTAGGTCTGATGTGTCTAAAAGTTTTTATCAACGGAAATGAAGAACAGTATTTACATCTCAAACCTTCAGCGATGCGATTGGGTGCAGCATTTCAAAAAGTAAATTTCCTTCGAGACATTCAAGCAGATTTTGATGGCATGGGAAGAACGTATTTCCCAGGAGTAGATTTTGAAAAATTTAATCAAAATCAAAAACGCCAAATCGAAAAAGATATACAAGATGATTTCGAAGCAGCTTTAATTGGAATTAAGCAATTACCAAAATCTTCTCGTTTAGGTGTGTATGCTGCTTACCGTTATTATGTAGCATTGTTTCATAAAATTACATTGCTATCTCCTCA
Source organism: Saprospiraceae bacterium (assembly GCA_023301005.1). Classification (GTDB taxonomy): domain Bacteria; phylum Bacteroidota; class Bacteroidia; order Chitinophagales; family Saprospiraceae; genus CAJQQY01. The sequence goes on from JALZVK010000195.1 coordinate 6,023, forward strand.
ACGAATCATGCACGAAAGAATTAGAATTTCTAATCCTCGAAAACTTTGGTTGACTTGTAGATGTTTCTTAAAATTGCAATTGAATTTATTGTAAATAAAAAATAACAATTTAGTCAGCTGATTCTAATAAGTTTTCAAAATAGTAAAATTAGTTACTCTTGCCCTTTCAGGGTTTACGTAAAACTATTGTTATAAAACATAGGGCGTTGCCCATATGCTGTTGCTTTGAGCCTTTCAGGCTCTTTTATTTGAAAAAATAATATTCAACATTTCGCCCTGAAAGGGCTAAAGCAATAGCCCAAGGCAACGCCTTGGGTAAATTAAAAAAAGAGTAAAGCCCTAAAAGGGCGGAAGCAACTAATTTTAAAGTTTAGCATTTTTGAAAACTTATTAAGTAGTTGAATGAGTATTTAAGTATAAAAATAACAAGACATGGTATTAATTGGCATCTTAATTTTACTCGGTACATTTCTTATCATGGAAGGTGTAACATGGTGTACACATAAATATGTGATGCATGGATTTTTATGGTATTTACATGAAGACCATCATCAACCAAAGTATCCTCACCCATTTGAAAAAAACGATTTATTCTTTGTCATATTTGCTACGCCAAGTATTGCGCTAATTTATTACGGATTTAATGCAGAAGGATTTGATGCGAGAATGTGGATTGGATTTGGAATTGCAGCTTATGGTGCAGCTTACTTTTTTGTACATGATATTTTTATCCATCAACGATTTAAGATTTTTAAAAATACGAATAATCCATATTTCAAAGGTTTGAGAAAAGGTCATAAAGTACATCACAAACATATGGATAAAGAACATGGCGAGTGCTTTGGAATGTTGTGGGTGCCGATGAAATATTTTAAAGAGGCGGCGGCGAGTAAGGTGAGGCAAAGAAAATAATATCTATTCAGAATAGAGGGAAGAGACCATTGTATTGAGGGAAAAGAGAATACATACAGGTAATATTATGGATTTCTTATTTTCTAAAATAATTGCTTGTTCGTAACTTCTACGAACAATATTAATTCCTTTCAATATCTTTTAAGATTTTAAAAAAAACAGTATGACCACGCTGTGGTCACAAAAATTGATTTGTTTTTTACTAACATACTTTGACCACGCTGTGGTCATTCACAATTACTCGATGACCACAGCGTGGTCAAAGTATGTTAGATTTTAAATTAAAAAAGAATTTCGACCTCAGCGAGGTCGTACTGTTTTCAAAGTTTTAAATGATGCCCCTACCTGTCATCGACATAAGATTTCATCTTTGCGCAACTCCGAGAAAGCTCCTCCCAACGCTGTGAAATAACTTATATATGCGTAACTTCAACCTTCAATTTTATTTATAAAAAATGAAAAAAATATTCATCTCCAGAAATTTAAAATCAGATAGTATTTTCCTAAACCGATTGGAAAGTGAAGGTTTTGAAGTACGGGGAGAATCGCTTCTAGAATTTGAATTCATTCCATTTAAAAAAATCCCTTATGTAGATTGGATATTTTTTTATAGTCAAAAAGGAGTAACGTTTTTCTTTAATCATATTCGTCAAAATAATATTTCCCTTGCGGAAAATATTCGTTTTGCAGGTTTTGGAAATATGACATCGGAGAAGATTAAAAGCTTTGGTGTTGAGTGTCATTTTATAGGTCAAGGAAGTGCGAAAGAAACTACTAACTTATTTTTAGTGCAAGCCAAAAATCAAAAAGTATTATTCCCAAGAGCTAAGAATTCGCAACGAAGTGTTCAACAACTTATTGAAAATCAATTAGTTATAATTGATTTTGTTATTTATAAAAATAAAGCTAAAGCTAATTTTGACATTCCTAATATGGATTATTTAGTTTTTACCAGTCCATTAAATGCACAAACATTTTTTAAAAAATATAAAAAACAAAAAGGTCAAAAGATTTTTGCAATTGGAAATACAACTGCAAATGCTTTAGCAGAATTAGGAATTAAGGAAATTATATTTCCACAAATACCTTCTGAAAAAAATATTGTAAGAGTATTGTTAGGAAATATCTAAATGAGATTTGAAACCAACAATTGTTTTAATAATTTGTTAGCTTTAGGATACTTATTCAGAAGAGAGAGAAGAGACCATTTTATTGAGAGATAAGAGAGAATGTTTACTGAAAAGTTATATGCTTTTTATTTAAATCCAACGTTATCGATTTTAGTTCTCTAATCTCTATCTCTGTTCCCTTTAGTTCATATGTTATTGACATAAGCTTTTTTCTCTGTGAAACTCTGTGAAATAGCCCTCTAACTTGGCTATTTCACAGAGTTTCACAGAGTTTCACAGAGTTTCACAGAGTTTCACGGAGTAGTAAAAGAGTTTCATAGAGGCACTCAATTCTTATGTCAATGACATTGCCTTTAAGGTATTCAAGTAAAAACATAATTAATGATTTTTCAAAATAGTCAAATCGACGTTAGTCACCTTCCTTCCATTGATGAAATTCAATTTCAGCGATTAGACCCTGCACATGTCAAAGTGAAATATATTGCGAATTCAATTTTCTTTTTGATTATGTTGGCTGCTGTTATTTATTTGAGATTTCAACCTTTGGTAAGTGAGCATCCTCGATTGGCAAATGGTTTATTAGTTGTTGTAGGAGTGTGGGCATTGATTGCATTTGTATTAACAAAAATGGGTTACAATATAGAAGGTTACGCACTTCGTGAAAAAGACATCGTGCATATCAAAGGTGTTATCAATAGAAAACAAACTGCGATTCCATTTAACAGAGTTCAACATTGCGAAATCAAAGCGGGACCGATTCAACGATTTTTTAAATTAAAAACTTTAGAAGTTTACACCGCAGGTGGACATAGTAGTGATTTGAGTATCGACGGATTACGAGGCGATGATGCTCAAGTGCTTAAAGATTTTATTATCAAAACTACAGGACAAGAACAGTATGACGAAGAGGAATGATTTGGATTTTTTAACAGAACCCAAGAGACAATCTATTGTCTCAATTTTATTAATTCTCCTTCGATTGTTTCGAGTAATTTTGGGGCAGGCTTGGCCTGTGTTTTTAGTTATCATTTTTAATCCAGGCAAATCCAAAGATTCTTATTTCGCCATGACGATAATTGGAATTGCTGCGGTCTCTGCCATACTTTCTATTATTTCTTATTTCAAATTTTACTATTACGTCAAAGATGATGAGTTGATTATTGAGAAAGGAATTTTTCAAAAAACAAAATTGAATGTTCCATTCGATAGAATCCAAACCATCAACTTTAAAGAAAATATAATTCATCAATTTTTCAATGTGGTGAGTTTAGAAATTGATACGGCAGGCTCGAAGGGAAATGAATTTTCGATTACTGCATTGAAAAAAGATAAAGCTATCGCCATCCGAGAATTTTTGATTGCTCAAAAACAGTCCGCTTCTCCGACACCTTTTTCAGATGAAGAAAATGAATTGGTAGAAGTTGCTCAGCAAGAAGATTTACTACTTTATCTTTCGCCAAAAGATTTGCTCAAAATTGGAGTTAGTCAAAATCATTTTAAAACAGGTGCCATTGTATTTGCATTTTTTATGAGTACGATGACATATATCGAAGATATATTTGGTTGGAAAATTGAAAATGGAATTGATAATGTAGCAGGCTTGGGAGGCAGTGCATTTTTGGCAGGACTACTTACGATAGTTCCATTGTATATTATCATTTCATTTTTAGTGTCATTAATACGAACTGTGATTCGATATTATAAATTGAGTTTTTATAAAACAGCTTCAGGCTTTAAAGTAATATCAGGACTCATTACTCGGAATGAACAGTCTGCCCACATGCAAAAAATCCAATTGATTAGATGGACAACCAACCCCGTAAAAAAAGCATTTAAATTATTTGACATCAGTTTGCGACAAGCTGCAAGTACTGCTATTGCTAGAAAACAATCTATTTACGTACCAGGTTGTTATGAGACTCAACTCAATGCAGTTCGTCAAGCATACTTCCCTGAGGAGCAACAACTTTCATTTGAGGAACATGTGATTCATCCTTTGGTGATTTATAGAAAAGTGTTGTACATTGGATTAGTTCCTGCTGTTTTGATTTACTTAAATTATTGGTGGGATGATCCAAATACAAGTGCTGGATATTGGATATTTTTATGGGTTGTAATTGTATTGTTATTTAGTTGGATATATCAGCGTAACTATCGTTATTTTGTAAGTGACGAAGGCATTAGAATTTCAACTGCGATAATTGGTAAGGAAGAAACACTTTTAAAATGGTATAAAATTCAAGGTGTAGAAATTCAACAAGGTATCTATCAACGAAGAAAAGATTTGTGTAATTTGGTTTTTCATACCGCAGCAGGAGTAGTTAAGATTCCTTATATTGAATTAGAAAAAGCAAAGAAAATGGAAGATTTTATTTTGTATAAAATCGAATCGTCGGAGGAACCTTGGATGTAATTATTGTAAGTATTGACGATTTTTTTTACCGCAGAGTTTAGAAAGAGTTCTCGCAGAGTTACACAGAGTTT
>JALZVK010000196.1 GCA_023301005.1 Saprospiraceae bacterium
GGATTTTAATAATTCTGTTTTTCCAGTTTCATTAATTTTCGTGGCATATTTTAAACAAAGAAAAGCGGATAAAGAATATTTTAATAGAGATGAAAACACATAGCATAAAATTAACCATGAAAACAATTCACCTAATTCCAATCTTGATAATTTTACCTTTTTTAAGTGTAGGACAATCGAATCTAAAAAAAGTGATTCTTAATAAAAAAGAAATAGTGACTTCTGATTAGATTTAGTAAATGATATTTTCCCAAAAGAAATAAGAGAAAATGGAAATTAAAAAAATATACAACATCATTTTTTTAGATATAGATGGCGTACTCATCAATACTTTTCCGATTTGGAAACCAGATGAATTAGCAGAAGATGGACACTCCAAATTTAATCCAACTTGTACCAATAATTTAATTCAACTATTAAATACTTATCCAAATATCAGATTGGTCATAAGCTCCTCTCGAAGAGTCGGAAAGAGTCTTGAAAAATTAGAAAGTATATTTTCATTTAGAGGAATAAAAAATAAAATCATTGATAAAATTCCCGACCCAAAAGAAATACACCACAGTCGAGAAGTGGAAATATCAAACTATATCGAAAAGCATCACATCAAAAATTTCATCATCATTGATGATGATAAAGCTTTATTAAAAATTTCAAAACAATATTTAGACAATTTAATTTTGACAAATTATAGAGATGGATTTGATAAGGAGTCATTGGAGAAAGCATCTTCTGTAATTGCGACATGGAAGTAAAATATTTATTTCCTATTCCTTAATTTATAATAGACTTGTTAATGGGAATACAGCAAGTCTTTATAGCACCGTCTTTTAAGACGGTGAATAAGTAAATAAAAATTGGCTTTAGCCACACATGAAATATGATGTATGGCTAAAGCCAATTTATTTTATTTTATTACCCACGTCAAAACGTGGGGCTATGATTTCGATAAATTTTAACTCTCTTATCATTGTGGTTAGTATGCTGAACAGTTTTAAAATAGTTAGTATCTTGCAAAAAATTTTAGACAACTATGAATATTCAATTAGTATCCTGTAATAGTGCTCGCCCTGACCGAAGAGCCATTACAAAAATGTTTGAAGAAATTGCTTTTATGGACAATTCTCTTGCACGAGAAGAAACCGACAATTTACTCAGCGGTTCTCCCGTCGAAATCGAAGTTTCTGATAAGACAACAAGTTCTGCTTTCCGAGCTATCAGAAAGTTAGATATTGATTATGAAATAATAGAAGATTAATCTTTCTACTTCAATCTTAATATTTAAAATTAAGAAACTCTACCTATGGCACAGTTGCATTATCGTAACGGTGCCATAGATATTTTTAATTAGATTTTCTCACACAAAACGATAAACCATGTATAAATTCATTCTCTATTTCACAACTTTAGCGACACTTTTATTCGCTTGTAACAATGACGCTACAACTGCTGAGTCAACAAATACGAACAACTCAACATTCAGTCAACTCCTCGAAAATTATTATGAAGATGGATTAAAACTTAATCCAATAAATGCGACTTACGCAGGAGACAATCGATATAATGGCATTTTTCAAAATACACTTTCTGACGAGTACAAAGAAACTGCAAAAATCTATTACGCTAACTATCTAAAGCAAATATCAGCTTTGAATGATAGTGATTTATCAGCAAGTGAAAAGATGAGTAAGGATGTTTTAAAATGGGATTGCGAAATCAACTTGGAAGCATTAAATTTCCGAAAAGATTTATTTCCTATCGACCAAATGTGGTCAGTTAATTTAGTCGTTGGACAATTTGCGAGTGGTTCGAGCGCACAACCTTTTAAGACTGTCGAAGATTATGATAATTGGTTGGGACGTTTGGATGGTTATTTAAAATGGTTGGCTTCCGCTGAAAGTAAAATGAAAGAAGGAATCAAAGACGGTTACGTTTTACCTAAATCACTTATCCAAAAAGTCATTCCTCAATTGGAAGCACTAACGGTCGAAGATTTAAATAGACATCTTTTCTACGGGCCTATCAAAAATTTTCCAGATAGTTTTTCTGATAAAGAAAAAAATCAATTGACTGCTAAATATTCAAAGGTACTTTTAGATGAATTGATTCCTGCTTATAAAAGTTTGCACAATTTTATGAGTACTGAATATCTCGAAGCGGGAAGAACTTCAAGCGGTATTAGTGAAATTCCAAATGGAAATAAATACTATCAGCATCAAATAAAAAAGTACACGACAACTAATATGACTGCTGATGAAATTCATCAATTGGGACTTCGAGAAGTCGCAAGGATTTTATCAGAAATGGAAAAGGTAAAAACTCAAGTCAATTACAAAGGTGATTTAAAATCCTTTTTTAATCATGTAAGAAACAATAAAGAATTAATGCCTTTTCTTACTGGGCAACAAGTGGTTGATAATTTCAACAAGATACATGAGACGATGAAACCACAAATTGAAAAACTCTTTGACTTAAAACCTAAAACTCCTTTTGAGGTCAGACGTACAGAAGCTTTTAGAGAAAAATCTGCAAGTGCTGAATATAGCCAAGGTTCATTGGATGGTACTCGACCTGGGATATTTTATACACCAATTCCAGATGCCTCAAAATACAATACTTACTCAGATGAAGCTTTATTTTTACACGAAGCTATCCCTGGTCATCACTATCAAATTTCATTAACTCAAGAGAGTACTCAGTTATCTAATTTTAGAAAAACATTATGGAATAGTGCGTATGGTGAAGGTTGGGCTTTATACACAGAATCACTTGGAAAAGAGTTAGGATTGTATACTGACCCTTATCAATATTTTGGAATGTTGAGTATGGAAATACACCGAGCGATTCGATTGGTTGTAGATACTGGAATTCATACTAAAGGTTGGTCAAGGGAAAAAGCCATTCAATATTCTTTGGATAATGAAGCGGAACCTGAAGCAAGTGTCATCTCTGAAATCGAACGCTATATGGCAAATCCTGGGCAAGCACTTTCTTATAAAATCGGTCAAATAAAAATCCGAGAGTTAAGAACAAAAGCTGAAAAGGATTTAGGTGATAAATTTGATATTCGAAAATTCCATAATGAGATTTTAGAAACGGGTTGTATTCCTTTGGCGTTGTTAGAGGATAAGATTCATAATTGGATTTCGAATTTTAAGTAACATTACTTTACAGTAATCTAAGCTCAACGGGCAATGTCATTGACATTACCACGTTGGGAGTTTTCTTAATAAATACATTCCTTATTATAAACCAATACAAAACATCACTACTATGAATCAAGAACAGTACATGACTGAATGGGTCGATGACCAAATTGATTGGTACGATAAAAAAAGTAATAGTAATCAAAGTTGGTATAAAAATATAAGAACAATTGTAATTATTGTTTCTGTTTTGATTCCACTCTTTGCAGGTTTTTTAAATGAAAATACGTTGTGGATGAAGTTTGCTATTGGAGCAGCAGGAGCTTTGGTTGCTATCTTGGAATCTATTCTTACGCTTCGCAAATACAAAGATAACTGGATACATTACCGTTCTGTCAATGAAAGTCTTAGAAGAGAAAAAAGATTTTTCTTAACTCAATCAGGTCGTTATGAAAATGCAAAAACTCCATTTAAACTTTTTGTAAAAACAATAGAAACAATTACCTCCGAAGAAAATGTAAAGTGGATAGAGAATGCTAAGGAAGATGATGATTCGTCTGAGGCTTAAGTAGAAAATTGATTTTTGACGAACTCATTTGTATCTAATTTATTTACAAATTTTAAAAAAACAAAGAGCAATATTTTCAGAATGAAAATATTGCTCTTTATTTCTTTTGAGTTATTTATTATTGATTTTAAATATCAAACACACTTGGAAAATGACTTTCCTCTACACTTACAGAAGCAACTTCCCCCACCCTAGTTAACTTTTTCACATTACTACCAACTTCCATTTTTCGAAGAGATTCAATATCATCAATCAAATCTGTCAATGCTAAATTTTTAAATTCCTCTTCTTCCAAACGAACATTATATCTTAGATAATGCAAAGATGGTTCACTAGCAATTAAGTCTTTTTTCAAATCACCAATCTCAGAATTAATCTCTCTAGAAGTCGGACTATAAGAAAGTGATTGTAATAATATTTCATTTAACTCCGAAGAATCATTCATCAAAATTTGCGGCACTTCAGTCGCCCAATCCCACAACTTATTATCTAGAACATCATCGACACTTCTTCTTACTTTATACGAACCAGTACCAACTGATACGACCATTAATTTATCTTCTCCCTTTGCCCAATTAAAATTATACTTCTCTAATGTCGCCATCAAAAATAATTGCAAAGCAGGATTGTTAGCCGTACTTACTCCTCCATCTACGAAGGCTGCTACTTCACCATTTCCCACATCAAATTGAGTAGGCATAAAATAAGTAGGAGCAGCAGAACTTGCTCTAATCACATTCCTCAAAAGAATATCTTTGTTATCATCATAATAAGGTGCAGCGGGATTATTGAATAACAACCAAGTACTTCCAGTATCTGCTCTCTTAGTTACTACACAAATTCCAGTCTTCAATCCATCTCCTCCAAGTGTAATATCTCCAAGTATTTCTTTTAAGTTTTTCTCTAAATATTCTTCATCATAAATAGCTTTCAATCTTCCAAACAAACTTCTCTTATCTCCAAAAACATTCTCTCCTAATTTGAGGTAAACATCTTTGAGTTCTTGGACAGTCATACCTTTTGCCAAACCAGCAGCAATAATAGAACCTGTACTCGTTCCACCTATCAAGTCAAAATAATGATGTAATCTGAAATCGTCTCCATAGGTTTTATAGAAACGTTGTTTAAGAATGGACTCAATTTTCTCAAGGAATCCGAGCGTAATTGCACCTTTAATACCACCTCCATCTAGAGCTAATATTCTCTTTGGAGTTTTCGTTTGAAATCTTTTTTCTAGAGTCATAGTAAGGTTTGCTTAATTTGATTTTTCTTAAAATTAAAAAATAAAATTCTTTATTTATAACTTTGGTTACATTGGTTTGAGAAATTTGAGGGAAAGATAAATAGCGTTTGGAAAAGTTCTTAAACCTTTGTTGCGATGTAAGAATTTCTACCAGGTTTAAGAATTCTTCCTTCTCTTAAATCTGCCCGCAAATTTCTCAAACCTAAATTTATTTTAAACTAATGAAATTACTAAATCAAATCCTTCGGATTCTATTTTTATTACTTTTTGTAAATGCATGTGCATCCTCCTCAACGAATCCACCTACTTCAGAAACTTCTAATTCTATTACTAACTTTACAAGTTTCACTCCACGCACTCCTATCTTATTTTCAAAAGATGCAGGAGCGAATTGGGAAAATTTAAATACTAATTTACCCAGCGAATTAGAAGTTGCATATATGAGTTCGTTAGGAAATGAATTAGTAATTGGTACTGAACGACATGGACTTTGGATAAGTCATAACAATAAACTCACGTGGAAACAAATTGACAAACATTTTCCAAATAAAAAAATAAGTTCGCTTCATGTTGCTGATAATGAAATTTACGCAGGAGTTTTCGAAGAAGGTATTTTTAAAAGCAAAGACAATGGTAAAACTTGGATTTCTCTAAATGATAATTTACCTGACCTTAAGGTCAGAGATATTTATAAATTAAAAAACGAATTATTAATCGCAACTGATACTGGAATTTTTAAATCAAAAAATAATCAACGAAGTTGGTTTCAAGTTTTTAAAGGAGGACAAATTTCTATTTTTTGTAAAAAAAATAACAATATACTTGCGGGGACTGTCAATGGCGTTTTAATTTCAAAAGGAAATAATTTAGGAGAAAAATGGGAATGGATTCATCAACATGAATCTATCAATAACTTGGCAGTTTTAGATGATTATATTTTTGCGATGTATATCTACAATGATGTTTTAATTTCTAATGATGAAGGTAAGCATTGGAATAAAACAGATTATAAACCTCGAAAAAATTCTTATGTATATGATGCAGTACAAGTTGGAAAGTATTTTATAATGAGCAACAATTATGGAATTCATCGCTCAGAGAATCAAGGTGAGACTTGGCAAAATATTTTTCCTATAAATGATTTTTTCTTTTCTGATTTTGTAGTTGAAGAAGATATTATTTATGCGGGAACTAGGAAGCAGTAATTAAGAATTTCAAAATAGTTAAAATCACGAATACACTTTTACTTAATACCTAAACAACTGATTTACAACTAAATAGTCCCAGAGGGACGACATATCGGTAGAAAAAATATCAATAAAAATTATTCGAGTCCCAGAGGGACGACATATTTTAAGAAAGTAGTTCTAATTTAAATTCATATGCCGTCCCTCTGGGACTAACAATACATTTACATTTAATTTTCCTACCGATATGTCGTCCCTCTGGGACTGATAAATTGATTATTGAATTAACATAATTATTAAATTCTATCAATTATTCATTCACAACATCACCATACAAATCATACTCCTCCGCTCCCGTAATTTTAATGTTAGCAAAATCTCCAATTCTAACAAAATTAGTTTTTGCATCCACCAAAACTTCATTATCAACCTCCGCAGAATCAAACTCCGTACGACCGACAAAATACTCTCCTTCTTTCCTATCAAATAAAACTTTTAGCGTTTGTCCAATCTTCTCTTCATTTTTACTCAAAGAAATTTCTCTTTGAATCTCCATGACTTTATTCGAACGTTCCATTTTTAATTCAGGTGAAATATCATCTTCATAATCATGAGCGATAGTACTTTCCTCATGCGAATATTTGAAAACTCCAACTCTTTCAAATTTCATATCTTCCACAAAATCACAAAGGTCTTGAAACTCTTCCTCCGTCTCTCCAGGATGCCCAACCAATAATGTTGTCCGAATCGTAATCCCTGGCACTCGCTCCCGAGCATAAGCAATTAAGTCACGAGTTTCAGCTTGAGTAATTTGTCGACGCATTCTTTTCAACATATCATCATTCGCATGTTGAAGCGGAATATCTAGATAATTGCAAATCTCTTTTCGCTCCGCCATCACATCAAAAATCTCTCTAGGAAATTTACTAGGATAAGCATAATGTAAACGAATCCATTCGATACCTTCTACATCAGCAAGTGCATGCAATAATTTGGGCAATGCTCTTTCTTTATACAAATCCAAACCATAATAAGTCAACTCTTGAGCAATCAACATCAATTCCTTCACGCCCATCCGAGCTAAATTTTTAGCCTCTTTAACTAACTTTTCGATAGGTTGAGAAATATGTTTACCTCGCATCAACGGAATGGCACAAAACGAACAAGTTCGATTACAACCTTCTGATATTTTTAAATAAGCAAAATGCTGAGGAGTCGTCGTTACTCGTTCTCCAACCAATTCATGTTTGTAATCCGCATTTAATTTGGCTAACAATCCAGGCAATTCCAATGTACCGAAATAGGCATCAACTTCTGGAATTTCCTTTTCTAAGTCATTTTTATAACGCTCTGATAAACAACCAGTTACGTATAATTTATCAATTCCTCCTTTAGTCTTTACATCAGCATAATGGAGTATCATATCAACTGATTCCTTCTTCGCCAAATCAATAAATCCACATGTATTAACGATAACAATATTAGCATCTTCATCATTACTATCATGTACCACATCATAATCATTCCCTTTGAGTTGAGTGATTAGATTCTCTGAATCAACGGTATTCTTTGAGCATCCCAAAGTCACTACATTGACCTTATCTTGTTTTAATGTCTTTGTCTTCAAATTTGTAAAATTAAGTAACTGCCAAACCTGACTGCCGTTAGGTAGATTCATTTGGCAGGTTGAAAATCAATATTTTTTTAGTTCTTTGCAAATTATAAAATTGTAAACTAAGCAACGAACGACTTTTCACAACCTACCAAATGAATCTGGTGGTTACGATTTCGGCAAAGATAGTTAAACCGTTAATAAAATAGTCATCATAATTTTACTTTTGAATTTTCGTTAATGTGTAGTGTTAAAATTCGTTTGGATTGATGTTTGAATATCTCAGAGTTTGTTGAGAAATTAAATTTTGAGATAAAAATGTTTATTTTTTGATGAAACGATGCGAAAAAATAGGAACATAGTCTGCGCTATTTGACTTTTTTTTCAAAGAAGTGTCATCAAAAAAAGGGCGTTTTTACGCCGAAATATAATTTCCCAACAAGCTCTAAATCCTTTTTCCTTCATTATAAAGACTCACTAACAAGACTGATTAATACATGAAAAATTTACTACTTATCCTCATTATCCTATTTTCTATTCAAATTGCAAATGCTCAATTCGGAATTACCGCAGCTTACAAACCTATTGAAGCTAAAAATTGGGAAAATGTAATTGCTAATCATCAATCTAATTCAGGATTAACGCCACTTACTGATGGTATTCAATTCGGAATTGATTATTGGTTTAGATTAAAGAATCAGAGAGTCGAATTTTTACCTGAGTTAAGTTATACTCGATTCACTCGTATTTTTGCTAATGAGCAAATCAATTCTAATTTCGTAGGATTTCATTTCAATACTAATTTCTATATTTTTGATTTTAAAGGCGATTGTGATTGTCCGACCTTTTCGAAGGAAGGTCCTAGTTTGAAAAAAGGTTTTTTTATTCAAGTCGCTCCAGGTGCAGATTATGTCGTTAATGCTTTTACTCAAGAAGGTGAGACAGAAAAATCAACTGCTGTTGTTCCATCCGTAGGTATTGGAGTTGGAGTTGATATAGGATTAACTAATTTTTTAACCATTTCTCCAATGGTGAAAATCCATAGATATTTTGGAGTGGAATGGGAAAATTTCAATACTTATTTTGAAACGCCAACACAACCTATTTCTCCTGAATTAAATAAAAATGATATTACTCAGATTTTTGCAGGTATTAGAATTGGGTTACGATTGGATTCTAAGAGGTATTAAATATTAATTTTGAACCTGCCTTAGCCGGCAGCAGGCAGGTTCAAAATTAACCAATCGCCTTACTCACATCTTCAATAATATCTTCCACATTTTCTATCCCAACCGATATTCTAATCAAACCATCAGTAATTCCTACAGCTTCTCTTTCTTCTTTTGGAATACTCATATGAGACATTGACGCAGGATGAACAACTAAAGTATCCACATCTCCCAATGTCGGAGCGATAGTACAAAATTCTAATTTGTCCATAAATTTCAAGCCTGCATCAAAACCTCCTTCCAATTCAAAACTCAACATGCCGCCCGAACCACTCATTTGTTTTTTTGCTAAATCGAAGTCAGGATGAGAAACCAATGAAGGATGATTAACTCGCACTACCTTTTTATTATTTTCCAAAAAAAGAGCCAATGCGTTAGCATTGTTACAATGTCGTTCCATTCTTAGTTCCAATGTTTTCAATCCATTATTCAAGTTCCATGCATCGAAAGCATTAGAATTAGTACCTACCAATTTCATCATCTTCCAAACTCTTTCCATCATAAAATCAATATCCTTTCCTATCACCGCTCCTGAAATCGAATTCCCATGACCATTCAGAAATTTGGTCGTAGAATGAATAATGAAGTCTATTCCAAATCGAAAAGGTTGTTGCAAATAAGGAGTCATAAAAGTGTTATCTATCGCAGTTTTGACTCCGTACTTTTTAGCAAGTTGAGCGACTTTCTCTAAATCCACACATGCTAAAGTAGGATTAGCAGGCGATTCTAAATAAATCATTTTGATAGATTTATTTTTCTTTAATTCAGATTCCACTAATTCCAAATTTCCAAAATCCACAAAGCTTGAGGTTACGCCTAACGGCTTTAATATTTCATTAAAAAAATAAGTCGTTCCTCCGTATAAATTATTTTGAGTCAAAACAGCATCACCTGATTTTACACTTGCCATCAATAAGGAAGAAATAGCAGCCATCCCCGAACTAAACAAAAAACACTTTGTCTGAATATCTAACTTATAAGTTTCTAAATTTGCAATCTTAGCAGCGACAGTTTCTATAGTAGGATTTCCGTAGCGACTGTAGAGATGTCCTTCTTTTTTGCCTGAAAAAATATCAATGCCTTGTTGCAGATTTTCAAGTGCAAATGAAGAAGTCGCATAGATAGGTAATTGATGAGGTTTGTTTTGTATTTTTTTTGTAAAATCGTGAACACAAAGAGAACCAAATTTTATTTTATTTTGCATTTTTATTAAATTGAGAATACGACTCGAAGAGTCGCAATGGTTAGATTTTGTTTTTAAATTATTCATACTACTAGACATTTACGAAATTCTCTAGTAGCGCAAAAATTATTATCTCAAAATGAGGAAAATATATTTAATTCTACTTTTGTCTTTAGTTTTTTTTCAAAATATTCAAGCTCAGGTTGACGACAGTCAATCAGAAGAAGAAGAGGAAGAAGAGGAAGAATACTATGAAGATGATTTTCAATTTGACAATGTGATGTTTGTTGGATTAAATTTTCAACTAGGAATTCCACAAAGTAATTTTGGGAATAATGTAGATTATGTAGGTTGGGGATTTGGTGGAAATATCATCAAGCAAGTCAGAGATGGTTCTCCTTTATATGCAGGTGTAGATTTTGGTTATCTAAATTTTGATAGAGAAAGGGATGTTACTTTGAATAGTTTTAATGAAAATATAGAAACTGAAACAAAGAATACAATCGTCACCGCTCATCTTCTATTGAGATTTTATCCAGAAGTAAACTTTTTTATTGAACCTTATTTCGAGGGACTGTTTGGAATGAAAAGTATATTTACGAGAACAGTACTTACTGATATTAGTAATGGAAATGAGACACTTAATAGCCAGTTTGATGAGTCTGATTTTGCAATAAGTTATGGAGCTGCGATAGGTGTGGAAATTCCTGTTATAAAAGAATACTTATCTATTGATTTGAGATGTGCTTTTCAAAAGGGAGCAGTAGCTGAGTATTACACTCGAATAGAAGATGCTGTTAATACTCAGATACCGCTTGATGCCTTTGAATTAAAAAATTCTAATACAGACTTATTAGTTCCTCAAATTGGTGTTACCTTTATGATTGGAATGGGGCAACAAGATGATGAGGACTATTACGAAGAAGACTATTAATAATAGCATAATGTTTGTTTTTTTTTGAAACTTGATACGGATTTTACACTTCCTATTTTTATAGGATTGTAAGTGCTTTGTTACAATATAGTAACATTCCCTCGCTTTATTTAGTTTTATTACGTGTCTTTTTTCTTAATAAAATGTTATTGTAAAGACTTTATTATTTTAAAAATATGATTTACAACACTTTACAAATTGACAAAAAAACAAATTATAAACATTCATCTTTATAAAACTTTGACTATTAGTACTTTTTAAGAAAAGATAAAAAATCAATTTGTTATAATTTTAATTATTTAGTTCCTTAACACGTCTTTCCCTAAGCAGAATTTATTTTCACGAATTGAACCCCAAAGAAAAAATTTAACATACTATGGAAGAGAAAAACAATCAAAAAGAGGAAAAAGAGAAGTTCTATGAATACCATGAATTCTTAGTAGATGGTAATCAAGAACCGATTAGAGTTGATAGATATTTGCTCGATAAAATGGAGAAAGTATCTCGTACAAAAATTCAAGAAGCCGTAAAAGGAGGCATGGTAAAAATCAATCATGCTGATGTAAAACCTAATATTAAAGTCAAACCTCATGACTTGATTACGGTTTTCTTTTACAAAGCAAGAGGTCAATCCGAAACTGTTGTTCCCGAAAATATTCCTTTAGATATAACTTATGAAGATGATGATTTACTCATCGTCAACAAGCCTGCGGGAATGGTCGTTCACCCCGGTATTGGTAATTGGAATGGTACGCTAGTCAATGCTTTGGCGTACTATCTCAAAGATCAAAAAATCCCTATCAAAGAAGGGAACACAAGTGAACGTCCCGGTCTAGTGCATCGAATTGATAAAGATACTTCTGGGTTGTTGGTGATTGCCAAAACGGAGGAAGCCATGACGAATTTGAGTAAGCAATTTTTTAAGCATACAGTTGATCGAAATTACTATGCATTGGTTTGGGGTGATGTGGAAGAGGACAAAGGAACTATCAAAGGTCATATCGGTCGGCATCCTTTATATCGAATGCAGCAAACTGTTTTTCCTGATGGCGAAGAAGGTAAACGAGCGACGACTCATTATGAAGTATTGGAAAGATTCTATTATGTTACTTTGATAAAATGTACGCTCGAAACTGGTCGTACGCACCAAATCAGAGTTCACATGAAATATAATGGACACACCCTTTTTAATGATAGAAAATATGGTGGTGATAAAGTTTTAAAGGGAACTGTTTTTTCTAAATATAAGCAGTTTGTTCTTAATACTTTTAAGGTAATTCCTCGTCATGCGCTTCATGCGAAGACACTTGGATTTGTTCATCCTCGTACAGGTGAAGAAATGTTATTTGAATCTGAGTTGCCTAAGGATTTTCAGGATGCGTTGGATAGATGGAGAAGTTATTTGAATAGTCGGAAGGAATTGGGGAGTTAGAATTTTTCTTTTCTGATTGGCTGATTACTAACTAATATCGGTAGCACAATTGTAACTGTGCTACCGATATTCTATTTAAAATAACAATACATTTACATTTTTATTTATTATAAATAATTTATGCCTCACTTCTCTGTTTCAAGTTCAATTCTTTCAGCTACTGACCTTAGAATATTTTTACAAAAGAAATATAATCATTCCAAATCATCGACTTGTCGATTACTCAAGTCTTGGGTCAATGATACTTATTTGATTGAAAATGAAGGAGTTAGATATATATTTAGAGTGTATCATATCAATTGGAGAACTAAATCAGAAATACAAGCGGAGCTTGATTTTATTCTTTTTTTAAATCAAAAATCAATACCTGTCTCCTACCCGATTAGTGATGCCGAAGAAAAATTAATCCAAGAGTTTGATGCACCTGAAGGAAAAAGATATGGAGTACTTTTCACATTTGCCGAAGGCGAAAAGATAATGAGTCTTTCACCTGACATGCATTTTAAGATTGGAAAAACGATTGCTGAAATTCATCAACATAGTCATCACTTATCTATCAATAGAATTGAGTACACGCCTTTAGTTTTACTTGATGATTCATTTAAAAAGATACAATCATTTCTACCTCACAATTCTGACGAATTGTTTTTTTTGGAAAATACGAAAAATGAAATTCTGAAAATTTTAAGTAAAGTTGATTTAACTCAAATCAGAAAAGGTGCGGTGCATCTTGATATTTGGGCAGACAATATTAATATCGATTCTAACCTGCCTACCGGACAGGCAGGCAATGACTTTACAATTTTTGATTTTGATTTTTGTGGCAATGGTTGGTTAGTTTTAGATTATGCTTATCATATTGTGATGCTCTTTATTACGACTCCGAGTAATGATACTTTTTTAGAAAAAGAAAAAGCTTTTCAAGAAGGATATTTTTCTATTCAACCACTTTCCGAAATGGAGCAAAATATTATTCCTTATTTGGCAACAGCTTTACTTTCTTTCTATCTTGGTATTCAATGTGAAAGATTTAATACTATTTTTGTAAATGAAACTTATGTGAAAGGTTTTATTAATTCTAGGATAAGGAGGTGGAAGGAATTCAGCATAAACTCTAATTTACAACAATAAAAAAGCGGTTAAATAATCGAAAGATTATTTAACCGCTTTTCATTTAAAATAAAAACTTAAAGATTTTATTTTACGATTTCAAGCATCTCTACATCAAATACTAATACAGAGTTACTTGGAATTTTTGGTGGAGAACCTCTTTCACCATATCCTAAAGCAGCAGGAATTGTAAATTCAAATTTAGCACCTGGGTTCATCAATTGTAATCCTTCCGTCCAACCTGGAATAACTTGAGTCACTCCAAATGTAGCAGGAGTACCACGCTCAACAGAACTATCGAAAACAGTTCCGTCAGGTAATTTACCAGTATAATGAACCATCACTTTATCTTCAGTAGTTGGAGATGCTCCGCTACCTTCTTTAATCACTTTATATTGTAATCCAGAAGCAGTAGTTTTCACACCTTCTTTAGCAGCATTTTCAGCAAGAAAAACTTGACCAGCAGCCAATGCAGCTACACCAGCTTGTGATTGTTTAGCTTGTTGAACCTTTTGAATCTCTTGGCTAAACTTAGTCATCACCATTTGCATATCTTGATCAGTAAGTCTTGCATTTCCACCAACACCTTCATGAATTCCGTTATTTAGCAAATCAATATTAAGCTCCATACTATTATCAGAGTCTTCTTTGATTTTATCTAAAGTCTGAGCAATATTAATTCCGAATGCATAAGAAACAGAATCAATCTGTGAGTTCATTGGTAGAGATGCTCCCGATCCTCCACCGCTACCGCCACAAGCTGACAATAACAGAACTACAGGAATAAATAAGAATAATTTTTTCATTGTATTTAAATATTGTTATTAAGAATAATCAATTATGATAATTATATATCGGCGGCGAAAATACAAAAATATTTCAATGTGTATTCAATCTGTGCAGGTAGTATTGTGTATGAGTGTATAGGTTCGGTCAAAAATATTTGATAACCTAGACACTCATTCACATAAACTGTTACTATTTCTCTATATCAATCAATTCTACATAAAATATTAAAACAGAATTTGGTGGAATTGCTCCAGGAGCACCTTGAGCACCATAAGCTAATTCCGAAGGAATTGTAAATTCATATTTAGCACCTGTCTTCATCAACTGTACACCTTCTGTCCAACCTGGAATAACTTGATTCAAAGCAAACGAGATCGGCTCACCTCTTTCAACAGAACTATCGAATACAGTTCCATCCAATAATTTACCTGTATAATGAACTTTCACTTTATCAGTAGCTACAGGTGAAGCTCCTGTTCCCGCTTGAAGCACTTTATATTGCAATCCTGATGCAGTCGTTTTCACTCCCTCAGCAGTTGCATTTTTTGCTAAAAATTTACGTCCTTCTTCTACGGCTTTCATGCCTTCCATTTCTTGTTCCTTTTGAGCTTTCGCTTGTAGTTCTTGACCTAACTGTTGGAGCGTCTGTTGCATTTCTTCTTGTGACATTCGAGGTTTACCATCTAGTTGTTCTCGAATTGCTGCACTAAATACATCAACATCTAAGTTGATATCACCGTCGGAGTCTTCTTTAATTTTAGCAAATGTTTCTGCTACAGATAATCCGAAAGCATAAGAGATGGTATCAATCTTAGTAGTTAAAGGTTTAGGTGTATTTATTTCTGGTTTCATTTCAACGATTTTTTTTGTTTTGCATGATCCTAGTATTGCAAATACTAAGAGTAAATAAATAATTTTTTTCATGGTGCACTTTTAATGAATAAAGTTTTTGTAAATCGGTGGCGAATGTACGAAATTTATTATAATAGCGGATTACTAAATTGCATCTCTATATCATCCACATTTACTAAATCTTTAAGATTTAGTAAACGTAAATTGAAAACTAAAAACAATTATGACCAAAAATTATAAAACAATAATATGGGATTGGAATGGAACTATTATCAATGACGTTCACATCTGCGTTGACATTGCCAATACGATGTTGACTCATCAAAACCAACCCACTCTCGATAGCAACAAATATCGAAATGCCTTCGGCTTTCCTATTTCTGATTATTATAAACGAATAGGAATCGACCTAGAATTAGAATCTATGGAAGTGCTTACCAAAAAATTTATTCCCGCTTATATGGAACAAGTCAGAAATTGCAACTTACATGAAAATATAGTGGAGACTTTTACTCATTTCGAAAAAACAAATAGAGAACAATACATCCTTACTGCGGGTCATAAAGAAGATGTAATTGAATTGTTACAATATTATAAGATTCGAGATTTCTTTAAAGAAGTTGAAGGGTTAGATAACTATCGAGCGGAAAGCAAAGTCGATAGAGGTATTGCATTATTGAAAGATAATAATATCAAAAAAGAACACGCTGTATTAATAGGTGATACCGATCATGATTATGAAGTCGCTGAAGCTATTGGTATTGATTGTATTCTCATCGCCAATGGACATCAATCCAAAGAAAAATTAATTCGGGCAACTAATAATGCAATTCCGATTTTGGATGGAGTTAATGAATTAATTTAAATCTAATATATTTCTTCAATTGAAAATATCTATATTTGGTTTTACAAAAACAAAACACAATGTTCCATTCAAATTTAAAATTGTACAGTTTTTTCTTAATTATCATGACACTTCTATTTTGGAATTGTCAAACTGAAAAAGCAACCTCCTCCCCTCTTGACCATATCAAAGATGAACAAGTCAAATCACTAATTTCCAAAACAATGGATGCCACAGGCGGATTGGAAAATTGGAAAAATATTAAATCCCTAGCATTTAGAAAGTACTTCGCACTTTATGATTCTTTGGGAAATACTGAAATGGAAGTCAATCAAATTCATCGTCATTCCTCTTTCCCAAAACAAGACATTTACATCAGTTGGAAAAAAGGAAATGATGAACATGTTCTTCAAGCTCAAAATGAAGTCATTACAAAAACTATCAATACTCAAAAAGATACCTCAGCGAATCCGACTTCTCTAACTAATACAATTAGGAGTGCGACCTTTGTGATGAATATTCCATTTAATTTATTAGATACTGGAATTGATTTTGCATATGAAGGATTTGGTACTTTGGAAGAAGGACAAGAGGTGGAAATCCTCCGTGCTTCTTACAATCCTGAAACTCATAACAATCATTCTACAAAAGATATTTGGTGGTATTATTTTGATAAAAAAAATCATACGCTCGTTGGATATATGGTCAAACATGCTGACCATTATAGTTATGTCAAAAATTTGGAAACCAAAACAGTTGATGGTTTTGTATTTCCCATAAAAAGAAAAAGTTGGAGAGTGACCAAGGATAGAGAGATTTTATATTTAAGAGCGGATTATGATTATAGTGATTATCAACTTTAAAAAGAAGCAGTACCCGTAGCACGGTTGTATCCGTGCCACGGATATAATAAGTACAATTGAAATTTAAAAAAACACAACTAAGAACTTAGTGCAAAATAATATCCGTGGCACGATTTCCAACCGTGCTACGGGTCAAGTTTTTCAAATCAAATTCCATTTATTAATAAAACAGATTAAGTAAACTAATGAATTCAATCATACATACACCTACTCCCAATCTACAAAACAGTATCGACTTTTATAAAAAATTAAACTTTACCATACTCTCCAAAGAGAATCCAACTTTAGTTACTGACGGCAAAGTCATTATCGAAATCAATCCTGATAAATATGCCCGAGCTGGCGTAAAACTTTATAGTAAAAGTTGGAGTCATGTTGTCGATATTTTTCAACCTCTTTTTAAAACTACTCCAATCGAAAATGGTTATTTGTTGAGTGACCCGAATGGCGTTTGGATTTATTTAATGGAATCAGAATTCGTTCAATCGAAAGATGCTGATAATGCTCAACTTTCTACACTTGGTAATTACGGAGGACTTAGTATTGAAACTACAGATATTGAACAAACGATTTCTATTTGGGAAACTTTAGGTTTTACTAAAAGTGGTGGCGACATCGAAAAAGGTTGGGTTTCTTATCAAAATCAAGATGGAATGTCTGTAAGTTTTATGACGCCTAATAGTTGTCCTCATTTATTTTTTAATCCTTCTTTGAATTATTTTAATGGAAAAAATAATCTAAGCATTATTGAAAATATCAGAACCTCAGGAATTGAATTCACTCAAGAAATTACGGAATTTAATAAAGAAGGAATTGTAGATAATGTGATTCTTAGAGACCCTGGTGGATATGGATTTTTTCTTTTTAGTGATTAAGAATTTAGAGGAGAGAAAAGGGAGGAGAGATGAGGGAGCGACTTTACAGGTAAGAAATATAATAGTCAAATCTTTCTTCTTCTCTCCATCCACATCGTGTCAAATGTTAAATTTTATTCTCATGACAAAAGTTCTAAACTTCTTCCGTTAAATTCAAAAAGCTTTTTCGTTAAAGAAAAAATATATTATCTTTAACCGACGCAAGTTCGTTCAACCATCCAATATCTAGTAACAAAAAATAATTATTCCTATATTTTTGGCTGTCAAATTCTCAACTTAAGATAGCAAACTTATTATTTGTTCGTTACTAGAAATCCACAAATTTTTATTCATTTCAACAAATTGCACTAGCTATGCTAAGAATTACCTTTTTCCCGAAAGTAATCTCAATTACCGTATTTCTATTATTTTTTTTGACTTACACCTTTGCAGCCGTTTCGGTTAAGTCTCCATTTTTTATTGTCAAAACTGATGATAATAATTCAACTGCACAACTGCCTTTGATTCATACCGAAGCTAATGTTACTATCGCAGGAGTCATTGCTGATGTTAAGGTCAGGCAAGTTTATGTCAACTCAGGTTCTGTTCCTATCGAAGCCATTTATGTATTCCCAGGTACTTCCAAATCTGCTGTATATGGAATGCAAATGCAAATCGGAGATAGACTGACCGTTGCAGAAATTCAAGAAAAACAACAAGCTCAAGCGACTTACAACAAAGCCAAATCGGAAGGTAAAAGTGCTTCGCTTTTACAACAACATCGTCCAAATGTTTTCCAAATGAATGTGGCAAATATCATCCCTGGTGATACGATTATTGTCGAGTTGAGTTATACTGAATTGCTGACTCCTGAGAATGGTATTTACCAATTTGTATATCCAACTGTTGTTGGTCCTCGCTATGATTCGCCTGAAGCGATTGCAAATAACGAATGGGCTAACAATATATACACGAATGAAAAATCTTATAAAGGTGCTGCGCAAACGCACACTTTCGACATCAATGTTCACCTTGAAGCAGGACTCGAAATTGCAGCTATCAAATCCACTTCGCATGATGTAGATATTGCAAAAGAAAATTCAACGAGTGCTGAAATTGGTTTGGTAGGTGGAAAAGGTTACGAAGGCAATCGTGATTATATTTTAAAATATCAACTCGCAGGTGAGCAAATAAATTCTGGAATGTTGCTGTATGAAGGCGAAGAAGAAAATTTCTTTTTGATGATGATGCAGCCGCCTAAGCGAGTTGCGCCTGAGGATATTCCTCCGAGAGAATATATTTTTATAGTTGATATTTCAGGTTCGATGGATGGCTTCCCTATCGAAATTTCTAAAGAGCTTTTGGAAAATTTGATTTCAGGATTGCGACCTACTGATATTTTTAATGTATTGTTATTTGCAGGTTCGTCTGATATTATGTCTAGCAAATCTTTACCTGCGACTTCCGATAATTTGACCAAAGCTATCAACACTATCAACCGACAAAAAGGTAGTGGCAGTACTGAATTATTACCTGCGCTCCAACGCGCGATGGACTTGCCAAAGTCCGATGGTTTCTCTCGAACTATTGTCATCGCTACCGATGGATTAGTTACGATTGACAAAGAAGCATTTGAATTGATTCGTGAAAATTTAGGCGAAGCCAATGTCTTCCCTTTTGGAATTGGAAAATCAACCAACCGATTTATCATCGACGGAATTGCACATGCTGGTCAGGGAGAAGCACTTTTAGCAACCTCCGAAAAAGAAGCGAAGGAAGCTGCAACTTGGTTTAAAAAATATATCGAGTCACCTGTCTTGACGAATATTGAAACTTCATTTGAAGGCATGAAGATTTATGATGTTGAACCTAAAAGTACACCTGATATTTTTGCAGAACGTCCCGTTCTTGTTTTTGGAAAATATAAAGGGAAACCTTCTGGTAAAATTAAAGTCAAAGGTATTTCTGGAAAATCGCCTTATGAAATGACACTCAACTTGAGTGATTACAAAGCTTCCAATGATAATGAAGCACTCCGATATTTATGGGCAAGACAACGAATTGCGATTCTTGGTGACTACAATAATATCGCTCGTAAAAATGACTCTGAGGTTATCAAAGAAATTACTGACCTTGGTTTGGAATATAATTTAATGACTGAATATACTTCGTTTGTTGCGGTCGATCATCGTGTTAGAGATATTCCTAGAAGAGCGGATAATAAGAAAAATACAGGTTCACTTTCTAATGAAGCGATTGCCTCTAATGAGATTTCTAGCTTTAGTCATGGCGGCGGTGCTGTTCCTGAACCTAGCGAATGGGCGCTTATTATTATGTTGTTTGTTTTCACGTTTTGGTTGTTTAGATCTAAGAGTCAAGCATGATTTTAGAAAAAAATAAAAGAATAGTAGTCCCCGTAATTATATTGTTATTGGGACTACTATTTTCACTTCCTACATTACAATTTTATGCTCAAGTCAACGGAATGTGGTTGTCGTATGCAGGGATGCTTTTTTTGCCATTGGTATTTTATATCAAATCGCCGAATCATTTATCCTTACGATTTTCGATTTTAGTCGCAACTTGTTTAGGGATGTTTATTTTGATTCCTTCGCATTTGATTTTACTATTTGGATTTTATTGTTTTTGTTTTTTAGTGATAGAAGGTTTTTTGGGAAAACTGAATAAACTCGCTTTGGTGTTGATGGTATTGGCATCGCCGATTGCGTATTATTTATTTGAAGTATTTGGATTCCCAATAAGATTGATGTTGACGAAATGGGCAGCAGGGATTTTAAACTTTGGAGGATTTCCATGTCAGAGTGTAGGAAATATTTTAGAAGTAAATGGAATACCTTTTTCAGTTGACCCTGTTTGTATGGGTTTAAATATGGTGATGACTTCGATGTTGGGAAGTTTGATTTTGATTAGTTTTTTTGAAAAAAATAAAAAACAATATTTTACAAATATTGGATTGTTACTCAGTATTTTATCTTCTTTAGTATTTGTTGTAATTGCAAATCTCTTTCGAATTGTGATGATTGTTTTATGGGAAGCTGCACCTGAAACTACTTTGCATGAAGTGATTGGATTGGGTTCGATGGTACTTTTTGTATTTGTTCCACTCTACTTTTTTCTACCGTACATTTCAGAATATTTTTCAAAACCAATAATAACTACTATCACTACAAAAAATGTAAATGTATTGTTACGAAATGTTTTGATTGGAGTATTTCTAGTTGGCATTTGCGTAGCGAATCAATCTCACCCAACTGTTGCAAAAGAAGCTTTAGATTTGAAAACAAGAAACGTATCCATTAATGGATACGATAAGGATGTTTTAAAATTTCCCAATGAATTAGAAGTTGTCGAACTCAAATCAGCGCAACATTTAATCTATATCAAATCTCAATATCCATATCGAATTACGAATCATAATCCTTTAATCTGTTGGCAAGGAAGCGGTTATGAAATCAAAAATGAAAACGTTTTGGAAGTCAATCAGCATCAAGTTTTTACGGCTGAGTTGGTTGCTAAAAATGATAGATACTTTACTGCGTGGTGGTACGATAATGGAAATTATAAAACAATTGGGAATTTCGATTGGCGTTGGAAGATCATTAATGGCGAACCCAATTTCCGATTGGTCAATGTGAGTTCGAGAGATTTTTCGCAGTTGTATATGGAAGTGGATTGGTTGTTGAAACAGAATTTATTTGAGTAACAGAATTTATTCGGTTGACGACAAACGGTGGACGGTGGACGGTCGCCCATACAATCTTATTTAGAATACACTTCAATTAAATTTATTTATTGAATCAAAAATTGCTGAACACTTTTACCTACTCCATCATTCAACTCAATAAAATAACTTCCCTTACTCAACTTAGCAATATCAATAGAAATATTTTGTTCACCTATTTATCTGCGAAAGAAGTTCCAGTTGCTTCAGTAAATATTTGCGCAAAAAGACTTTGTGTAAATATCAAAAATATAATTGTAAATATTGGTTTCATGATTAGGTGGTTTTGTTTTTTGTAAATTCTTATTTATTTTTAAAAATAGAAGAATCTATTCAATTTTCCATAACATAACTTTTACAAATGTCAGGTTCTTGAAATTTGTATTTGCAAAAAGAAATAAATCTAAAAAATGGAAATACCCGAAATGCTAAAAGGTTATATCGACGAAGATCGAAAATTCAATCAACTCCCTGGTAAACGGCAGAAGAATAAACAGACTTTAATGTTGGAATTTTTAGCGAACCAATTTGAGTTGAATAAAAAATATTCAGAGAAAGAGGTCAATGAAATTTTAAATCAACATCATAGTTTTAATGATCCTGCGACGTTGAGGAGATTGATGTTTGGAAAGGGTTTGATAAATCGGACGCTTGATGGAAAGGAGTATTGGTTGGAGGTAAAAAGTTAAAAACATCATATTGCACAGTTATAACTGTGC
>JALZVK010000197.1 GCA_023301005.1 Saprospiraceae bacterium
CATTTGATTATTGATTCTAAAGTTTCGCTAGTTGCTTATGAAAAATATTTTAATGCTAAGAATGAGGAAAAAAGAGAGAAACATCTCAAGCGTCATATTGATAGTGTTCGTCAACACATCAAAGATTTACATAAAAAAAATTACCAACAACTTTATCAAATCAACTCTCCTGATTATCTTTTGATGTTTGTTCCTATCGAACCTGCATTTGCTTTGGCTGTCCAAAATGATAATAAATTATTCTTGGAAGCATTGGATAAAAATATTGTTATCGTTACTACTTCTACCCTCTTGGCAACGATGCGAACGGTTTCTTATATTTGGAAACAAGAGAAACAAAAAAATAGTGTTATCGAAATTGCTCGCCAAAGTGGAATGCTGTATGATAAATTTGTCAACTTCGTAGATGACTTAAAAAGTATTGGTCAACGTTTGGATAGTGTGAAAAATGCTTACGATGGTGCTATGAATAAATTGGTGGATTCTAAAAAATTCGGCGATACTTTGATTGGTCGTGCGGAAAGGATTAAGGAACTTGGTGCTAAAACGAATAAGTCGTTGCCTAAGGAATTGGTTGATATGGTTGAGGAATGAGTTGAACGAAGGGAACATTCTAACATTTGAATTAGGTCCCGTTTAAAAACAGGATAACGAGTTGACTTTTTTACGATTTATCTGAATTAGGGAAAAAGGGAAGACGGATTTGAGAAGTTCGAAATATTGACGAGTTAACTTGTCAAAACTTCAAACTTCCCAAATCCGTCTTCCCCTATTCCCTAATTCAGTCAAATCGTAAAAAAGTCAATCAGTCAAAATTTCGAATGTTTTCTTGTTCAACTTCTCTACCTCGAAAATCTCCGATGCAACTTAGCAACTTGTTGCACCAATGAATTTTTTCCATCATTAATAATTACAAAATGTGCAGTTTTTAATTTTTCAATTTCAGGCATTTGTTTATTGATTCTAGCCTCAACATCTTCTCTAGAAATATTATCTCTTCGCACTACCCTATCAATTCTAATTGCCTTCGGTGCCCATACAGTTATCAAAAAATCCAATGCATGATGACCACCTGTTTCAACTATCAACGCAGCTTCTTTCAAAGTATAAGGAACTGATACTTGAGACCGTTGCCAAAGGATAGTATCTTTCGCGACAGCAGGATGAACAAGTGCATTTAATTGTTTTAATTTTTCAGCATCATTGAAAACTATATTAGCAACATATTTCCGATTATAAGATCCATCGCTTAGATAGGATTCTTCACCTAATAAGTTTTTGATATTTTTGACTAGTGTGACATCTTCAGTAATCAATGCCTTAGCTCGATCATCAGCATAATAAACAGGAATGTCTAACGATTCAAATATTTTACAAATGGTCGTTTTACCACTTCCGATGCCTCCTGTGATTCCTATTTTTTTCATATATTATTTTATGATTTGAATGGAAGTAAACAAACTTTCGGTTAAATTAAGATTTTCTTTTTATATCAAAATGATTTTATTAATTTGAGATAGGAATAAATATTAGAATAAATTAAAACTTCCCTTATTTTGAAAATATTTTATCAAAAGATACAATTGGTTTTACTTGCTTTTCTCTTTGCAAGTTCCATGTCAGGTCAAGATATTCATCTTTCCCAACCTGATTTTTCTCCTTTAAATATAAGTCCAGGTTATGCAGGATTATTTGCAGAAGACCTACGTTTTATGGGAAGTTACCGTTCTCAATGGCAATCGGTACCTGTCCCCTATTTGACTTTTTCAGGTGCGGCGGATATGAAAGTTCCGAGTATTTTTAAGAAAAATAATAAAATAGCTTTAGCAGGTGGAGTGCTTTTTAATTATGATCAATCTGGAGATTCTGAATTGACATTATCTTCTTTCGGAGTTAATGGTGCTATTCATTATAAAATAAATGACCAACAAACTTTGTCACTAGGAGTACAATCAATGGCAACTCAACGCGCATTTTCTATTGCAAATTTGCAATTCAATAATCAATACAACGGAGATATTTTTGACCCATCAAAAGATAGTAAGGAAAATTTTAATGAAACCAATAATACATTTATTGATGTAAGTGCGGGACTCGGTTGGAGAATGGCAAGTGAGGATTCTCGAAGTAATGTGATTTTTGGTGCAGGTCTTTTTCATCTAAATCGTCCTACTCAAAGTTTTAATGATGATGCCGATTCTAAATTGCCGATGCGAATTACTGCAAATTCTATGGGTATAATTCAAGTGCATCCTAAATGGGATTTTGTCTTAGGTGTGCTTGGACAAATTCAAGGCCCTTACGAACAATTATTAGCGATGACTGGAGGTCGGTATCATATTAGTCAAGCTCGTGGAAAAGAAATCGCTTTGCAATTAGGAACTTCTTATCGATTCGGTGATGCTATCATTCCTAATATCCAATTGCATTATGCCGCTTGGCAAGTAGGCGTTAGTTACGATATAAATATTTCAGCATTCGATACAGCTACTAATGGAAATGGAGGTTTAGAAATTGGAGCAATTTATACTATTACAAATGTTAAACCTGTAGAGGTTTTTGAGTCTTGTCCTGTTTTTTAAAAAATGAAATAAAACTGAGGGTATTTATTTTTTAGCGACTAAACTATAACAATGAACTTACGTAAAAATGTCTTTACGCTTTTTCTTTTCTTTTTCATAATTACAACTACAACATTTGGGCAAACATTTAAAGCTTACGTCAAAGCTGGAGATAAAGCCATGGAGCAAAATGATTATTTTGCTGCAATGGTTTATTTTAAAAATGCTTTGGAAATAAAAGAGAACTCAGCGGAAGTTATGTATAAATATGCTGAAGTCGCTAGAGCTTTTCATGGTTACGAAATAGCAGAGACTTACTATGAGAAAGTTTTAAAAAGTGATAAAGGTGAAGAATTCCCTCTTACTAATTTTTGGTTGGGAAATGTAAAAAAGAGTCAAGGTGATTATGCTTCAGCTATTCGGAATTTTGAAAAATACATTTCTAATGGAAATGGAAATACTAAAATAGTAGCTAAAGCCAAAATGGAAATAGAGGCTTCTCGATGGGCAATAGATGTTATTGCAGTACCAGAAGAAATAGAAGTTAATCGACTGAATAAAAGGGTCAACTCTCCTTATTCTGATTTTGGGGCTTATATGAAAGGTGATACTTTATTTTATTCTAGCTATAAATTTAAACCTAAAAAAGACGACCACACTTCTTCTCGAAAAATTTCTAAAGTCCTTTATTCCATAAAAGGTTCTAAGGGACGACCTATAAAAAATAGATTTAATAGTGATAATAATCATACTGCACATACCAGTTTTAGTAGAGATAAAAAAAGATTATATTATACAGATTGTAAATTTCAAGGGAAAATAAAAATTACGTGTACACTTTGTTATAAAGAAAAAGATAAAAAGAAACGATGGAAGAAAAAAGCAGTAAAACTTCCTGAAAGTATTAATAAAAAAGGATTTACAGCTACTCACCCAACTATTGGTTTTGATAAAAATACAGGTAAAGAAGTTTTATATTTTGTATCCAATCGTCCTGGTGGAAAAGGGAAATTAGATATTTGGATGACGGAAGTAAATGGAAATAAATTCTCTGACCCGATTAATTTAGAGTCAATCAATACTACTGAAGATGACTTAACTCCTTTCTTTCATGAACCTTCGCAGACATTGTATTTTAGTTCTGATGGTTATATAGGTTTAGGTGGATATGATATTTATAAAAGTAAAAAAAGTGCTAACAATTGGACTAAACCAGAACATACAGGTTATCCATTGAATAGTAGTTATAATGATTTATACTATTCGATAAGTCCTGATTCTTCTTCGGTATTTATTGCGAGTAATCGCCCAGGTTCTTTTTATTTAAATAAAAAAAATAAAACCTGCTGCAACGATATTTACAAAGTAACTCCTATAAAAGAAGTCATGCCCGATGAAGAACCACCACTTGTTGATTCGTTACTTATAGTTATAGAGGAAGAAGAGGAAGAAATTACTCCACCTATAGTTGATATAGATATTGTCACATCTCAACCTCCTCAAGTACCAACTAAGCTTGAAGACTTTTTACCTTTAGCACTATATTATGATAATGACGAGCCTGATAAAAGAACTAGAAATACAACTACTAAGAAATCTTATGAAGATTCTTACCTGACATACTCTG
Organism: Saprospiraceae bacterium; assembly: GCA_023301005.1. Lineage (GTDB taxonomy): Bacteria > Bacteroidota > Bacteroidia > Chitinophagales > Saprospiraceae > CAJQQY01. The sequence goes on from JALZVK010000197.1 coordinate 4,189, forward strand.
CTAGAAAATATGAATTTATTAAGGAATATTCTAAACCATTAAAAGAAGAAGATAAGTATAATGCTGAAATACAAATCACAGCTTTCTTTGATAATAAAGTCAAAAAAGGATATGACCATTTATTTTTATTTTCTGAGATATTATTAAGAAGATTGAATGATGGAGATAAAGTAGAAATTTTCTTAAAAGGATTTACGAGTCCTAGAGCGAAAACTGATTATAACTTATACTTATCCAAAAGACGTATTTCTTGTGTAAGGAATCATTTTACAACTTATGCAGGTGGTATTTTTAAATCTTATTTGAATTCAGGACAACTCATTATTTCAGAAAAACCATTTGGTGAAACAACCGCTTCGACAAATATTAGTGATGATCTAAATGATCAACGAAATTCTATTTATAGTGTTGGTGCATCTATTGAACGTCGAGTAGAAATTGTAGAAATTAAACGGTCGAGAAATTAATTTTTAAAAGAAATAAATTATGTTTTTCAAAAAGGGTTCACCTTTTTGAAAAATCAACTTAAATAGTTTTAGAAATAAAGGTCTCATCAAATATATTTTTTGTCACCAAATAAATATTATTCATTTTTATAATATTTATTTTTTAAATGTTTACCTTTGCTTCTCAAAAAAGAATACTCCACTTAGTTTTTTCAAAAATTTTTTATACACTTAATAAGGTTCAATTCCCTTAAACCATTTACCTATAACTGTAACTAGCTGGTTATCAGTTAGTTAAAAGTGTATTTATTATTGCTATTAATTTTTCTTTTAATTTATTGAAATTATTACTTATTAAAGTTTATGATATGTAATACGTGAATTACCTGAAAAATTGATGTCACATTATTTAATCATTTAGATCTGCAAGGTTTGGATTATTATATTATAATTGTTTGTAACAATTATGATATTCTCATCAAAAAATTAAAACACTTAAATAAGCAGAGAAGACAAATTAATTCTTTTTTGTGTTTATGTTTTTTTCTAGAGAGTCCCCATTCTATATCACAATCAAATTACATTTACAAATTTTTAAATCATTTAATGATATGAAAGTAGCTCGTCTATTTTTTCTTATTACTATTTTAGGGTTTCAATATCACTCTCTACAAAGTCAAATTTCTGTAGACTTCACAGCTGATCAAACAGAAGGTTGTGGTTCTCTCCAAGTAAATTTTTGTGATAACTCTACTTCTACTGCTGGAAATATTGTTTCCTGGGCATGGGACTTAGGTGGCGTAACAACTAGTAATGAGTGTCAAGGAAGAATATTTGGCTCGGTAGGTTCTTACGAAATTTGTTTGACAGTTACCGATGATCAAAATAATACGGCAACACTATGTGAACCAAATTATATCGTAGTTCATCCTTTACCTTCACCAGATTTTGAAGCGACTCCTTTAGAAGGTTGTATCCCTCATAATGCTGCATTTACTTATACTGGTTCTCCTAATATTGCAGAATTCGTATGGGGAGTGGATGGCTCAACTGGAGTACTCACTACCACAGGTGGAGCTTCACCTGATGCAGAGAGTACTTATGAATTAGCAGATCAATATACTATTAGTCTTACTGTAACAGATGATAAAGGATGTGTGAATTTTATATCGAAAGAGAATTATATTACAGCTTTAGAACCTCCTGTAATGAGTTTTCATGCTCAAGAAGAATTCAAATGTACACCTCCTTTTTCTGTAAATTTCATCAATGATAATATAGATCCTAATATAGATTATACTTGGGATTTTGGAAATGGAATAACTTATAATGGTGCAACTCCTCCGAATGTTTTCTATTCAAATTTTGGAACATATACTGTTTCTTTAATTGGACTTAATACTATAACTGATTGTAGAGACACGCTTATTCTAGAAGACTATATTGGTATAGGTTACCCAATAGATTTTTCATTTACACCAGATCAAGGATGTGAAGGTTTATCTGTAAGTTTTACTGATGAATCTCTTGGAGGTGTGCAAAATGTAAGTTGGAATTTTGGAGATGGAACTCCTCCATCAACTGAAACTGACCCTACTCATATATATGAAAACCCTGGATTCTATACTGTAATTTTTACAAGAACTAGACTCGGTTGTACCAACACAACAACCACAACAACTCAAATAGAAGTATTTGCTAATCCAGATGTCAATTACAATAATGATAACGCATTTGGTTGTAGTCTTCCACATGTTGTTAATTTTAGTGGTAGCTCTACTGATGCCATTTCATGGCTATGGGATTTTGGAGATGGAAATACGAGTACACTTCAAAATCCAACTCATACTTATACAGACTACGGAGTTTATAACACTACATTAACGGTGGTCAATGCCAATGGATGTGAGAACGTTATTTCTAATAATGACATTCAACTTATTGAAACTCAAGCAATGTTACCTGATTTTCAATTCTCAGGATGTATACCTTTAAATGTAAGTTTAGTAGATAGTTCAATTTCTGTAGTACCTATTAATTCGTGGAATTGGGAAATTAATACGCCATCAGGATTATTTACATCGACAGATGAAAATCCAAATTTCAATATAGTGGATACAGGGTGTTTTGATATTATACTAACTGTGTCAAACATATTAGGATGTTCAAGTACAGAGACATTTCCTAGTGCAGTTTGTGTGGGAGAAACACCTACAGTTGATTTTATAGGAAGTCCAATAAAATCAACTGTAGGTGTTTCTCCCACA
>JALZVK010000198.1 GCA_023301005.1 Saprospiraceae bacterium
ATAAACCTTTTCTTAGATGTTTTGTTTTTGATGTGTCAAACTTATTGAAGCTGTCGCTTCTATTTTATTTTTTTAAAAACAAAAAACATGACACATCTAAAAACAGGTGATAAAGCTCCGAACTTTTCAGGAGTAAATGAAAATGGAGAAAAGGTTGCACTAAAAGATTTTAAAGGAAAAAAGCTTATCCTATTTTTTTACCCAAGAGATAATACTCCAACTTGTACAGTCGAAGCATGTAATCTTCGAGATAATTATTCTATGCTTCAAGAGAAAGGATACGAAATATTAGGTGTCAGTCCTGATACACAAAAGAAGCATCAAAATTTTATAAAGAAACATGACTTTCCATTTCCACTCTTAGCAGATGAGGAATTAGCAACTATCAAATCTTATAATGTTTGGGGACCTAAGAAATTTATGGGAAAAGAATTTGATGGATTGCACCGTACAACTTTTGTAATAAGTGAAAAAGGAAAAATCGAACAAGTCATTACAAAAGTAAAATCAAAAGACCACGCTGCTCAGATTTTAGAGAATGCGTAAGTTTATTGTTATATGGTTATATGGTTTCGCTTCGCTATTGTTTATTGTTGTCGAATAAATGTGAGTTTAAAATTTTTAGAAAACAATAAAACAATAGCGAAGCGAAACAATCCAACCCTCCTAATCATTCTTAGCAAATGCAATCGTAGCCAAACTTACCTTCGTATTTTCCACCTCTAGTAATTTTATAGCTCCAGCTTCAAGTGTTGCACCTGTCGTCAAAACATCATCGACTAAGAGAATATGTTTATTTTTTAAAAGATGAGGTTGTGGAACATGGAAAGCTTCCATGACATTTTGGAATCTATCCATTCTGGATTTTTTAGTTTGAGTTTCTGTATAAATTTTTCGTTCTAGTCCATTATGTAACCAAGGAATATTCATAGTCTCTGAAAGTCCTTGAGCAAAAACAGAACTTTGATTATAACCTCTTTTGATTTCCTTTTTTATATGTAAAGGAATAGGAACTATGAAATCAATGTCTTGATAAAGAATTGATTTTGATAAAGATTTTCCTAGCATTTTTCCTAAGTCAATTCCAATTTGTTTTTTTTCCTTGTATTTCAGATTATGAATTAAGTTTTGAGTTTTACTTTTTTTATAAAAATAAAATAGAGCAGCAGCAGTATTAATATTAACTCTCCCCCAAAATTTTTTAGTGAAGTCATTTTCTAAATGCAAATGAAAATCAGTCCGAGGTAACTTGAAATCACAAGAGGTACAAATGATTTGTTTAGGCGGAAGATGTCTGTCTTCACATGACAAACAAAGACGAGGATAGAATAAGCAAAAAGCGTCGTCGAGAGATTGTTGTAATAAATTCATAGCTACTAAATTATACAATAACAAAGTATCTACAAAAGATTGTTTTTTAATATGAATCAAAACAATATAAGGAAAAAAAAAAGCGCATTGCTAGAGAAAAATTTCTAACAATGCGCTTTCATTTTTTTTGTTTAAAACCTATTTTTCTAAGCCACCTAGATTTTTTAAAACAACTTCTTAAACAAAAAACGTCCGTCCTGAAAACAGGACAGACGCATCAAAACAAAACGAAAAACCAACTTTAAACAAGTTTCTTTATATATCTTAAATTTCTTATTTGCATTTTATATAATTACTAACCATAATTCTTTAAGATTTGTTTCAAAAAATATGTTAAGAAAATCCTAAAACGTATAATTAGTTGTATTTTTTATTTCTTCATGTGTAGTTAAACTTTTAGACTAGATAGAGTCTATAAGGTCACATTTAAAATCTAACTTGTTATTTATCAAGGAGTTATCCTTTTTTTAATTTCACAGGAATCTGTTTAATCGTCCCACTTCTATTAATTGTTAAAGTTACGGTATCACCAAGTCTTTTTCTTCCTACTAATTCTTGTAACTCAGGAGCAGATTTAACAGAGCTTCCATTTACTTTAGTGATGACATCATTAGGAAGAACACCTGCATATTGGGCTGCGCCACCTTCTACAGTTTGAACAACTACAACTCCTTGTGTAATTCTTAAACCTAATTCATCAGCATAATCATTATTCAAATCTGCAATATTAATTCCTAAAAATCCTCTTTGATAAGAACCGAACTCAATAATATCTTCTGCAATTTTTTCCATGATGTTAACTGGTATTGCAAATGAGTATCCTTGGTAACTTCCAGAACGAGTAGCAATTGCAGTATTGATTCCAATCAATCGACCTTGAGCATCTACTAAAGCTCCACCACTATTTCCAGGGTTAACAGCAGCATCAGTTTGAATAAAAGATTCGATAGCTGTATTACCTTTAATAATATCTATATCTCTTCCTTTAGCACTAATGATTCCTGCAGTAACAGTTGAAGTCAAATCAAAAGGATTACCAACTGCCAAAACCCATTCTCCTACTCTAGCTCTATCTGAATCTCCTTTTTTCAAAACAGGTAGTCCGTTACTTTCTATTTTTATAACTGCCAAATCTGTTTGAGTATCAGTACCAATTATTTTTGCAGCAAAAGTTCTATTATCAAAAAGAGTTACTTCAAGATTAGTCGCACCTTCCACGACATGATTATTAGTAACGATATATCCATCAGAACTATAAATTACTCCAGAACCTGTACCTCCTTGAGGTTTCCCAGGATTTCCAAAAAAGAAATCGAATGCATCGTCTGTTTCAGATTCACTTCCTCCTTGAGTTGCTGTAATATGAACAACTGAAGGCATAGATAATTCTGCAGCTTGAGTAAAATCAAAAGGCGCAGCAACGGAACCAGCTTTAACGTTTAAATTATTAGCAACGGTTTTAGCGTAATTCTCAGTTGGATGAGTAGTTGTGTTATTTGAAATAGGATTAAGCAAGTAAACGCCACCTAAGGTTACTAAACCGCCGATGATTCCTGCTACAACTAAAGTGATTATATTTTTCATAATAATGACGTTTGGTTAAGAATTTGTACTCTTAAAAAAACTTAGAAAAAACGAAGTTCTTTTAAAAACACATTTTTAAAAAAGATATATTTAACTTATTTGTAAGTTTTTTTTAAAATTATTCAAAAGAATTATTGCAAAAATAACGGTATATGCTTATGTTTGTTTACAGACCAAAATGCTTTAACAGGAAATTAACACCCGATAGAATAACCCATCATCACTTCCCAAAACCTACATTTACAACACTTAACAACATTCCAAAACCTTCTTTATTTTTTTTCGTTCAAACAAGAATGAGATGATGAGTAGTTTTCTATTTATTTTATAATATTCAATAACTACCATAAACATGGAGAACACCCTTCTTCAATCTGATATTATTGAAGGTCTTTTAAGACCAGAAACAGATACAGAAAATAAATTAGTTAGGCAACCTGAGTTTATCAAAGGACTATTTTGGGGGAAACCTCGATATGGACATCCTGAAGGTAAAGTCATTTTTCATATTGCAGAGGTACTTAAAAATATAGATAGCCTTACTATTGATACTGCAACTCGTAGACGACTCCGTCTTATTGCTTTTCTACACGACACATTTAAATATGATGAAGATATGAATAGACCTAGAGATTGGTCTAAGCATCATAGTGTTTTGGCTTGCCAGTTCGCTGAACGATTTATAGATGATGGAACTGTTTTAAAAGTTATCCATCATCATGATGAAGCATTTTATAGTTGGAGAGCTTCGCATGTTTTTGATAAAAAAGAAAAAGGCGAATTACGTTTTCAAGAATTACTAAAAGTCATGGGAGACGACATTCAGCTTTTTTATTTATTTTTTAAATGCGATACTCAAACTGGAGATAAGAATCAAAAACCTATCGTTTGGTTTGAAAAAAATGTTCAAGGCATTGAAGTAGTTACATTCTAAAGTAACTTAATTATATGGTCATAGTTGACTGAAAATTTTTCGTAAAAAAAATACCACTAATTTCTATACATGGAAATTAGTGGTATTTTTTATATAACGACACTTTAATATCTTAAGTAGTTAGCCAAAAGAAAACTATCAAAAAAATCTTATCCTTACAAATACTCGGTTTCTTTTGGCTAACTACTTAAGAATCGTTTTAAAAATATTAATTTTGCACCACTTCTTATTAAATAAAACTTAATCATAACTAACATGAAAAAACATTGGTTCCTATTAATTACATTTTTCTATGCTGGAATTTTATTAGGACAAGCACCTGAAAGAGTAGATCCACCAGAAGAAGTAATTAATGATATTCCTAATAATCTAGCTGCGACAATTACTGCAGAAGATTTAAAAAACCATTTGTCAACAATTGCCTCTGATGAATATGAGGGAAGAGAAACGGGTACAGAAGGTAATAGAAAAGCTTCCGAATATATCGCTAACCATTTCAAAACTTTAGGATTTCCTAAAGTCGGTGATAACAATTCTTATTTTCAAAATGTATTATTTACCTGGACAAAATGGGATGAAACATCTATCCAAGTGAATGGAGAAAAATATAAACATCTATGGGAATATGTTTCTTTTCCTTCTCGCAATGCTGAGATGCCGATGTTAGAAACAAATGAAGTTGTTTTTTTAGGATATGGAATTGACGATCCTAAATATAGTGACTACGGAAATAAAGATTTAAAAGGAAAAGTGATTATGGTATATAAAGGAGAGCCTATGAATAAAAAAGGAAAGTCTCATATAACAGGTACTTCTGCTCCTTCGGAATGGACGACGGATTGGGAGAAGAAAATGAAAACTGCTCATGAGAAAGGAGTCAAAGCTGTTCTCTTTATAGAAGGAAATTTACAAAAAGAAATAAGTGAAAATCGAAGATTTTTAGTTGGACCTAAAATGACATTAGGAGAACAAGTTAATCCTAGTGAGATGTATGCGAATAGCTTTAATATCTCTACTAATATAGCTGAAGCTATCATCGGAAAAAATCTTAAAAAGATTAAAAAGGCTAGAAAGAAAATTAAGAAGAAAGGAAAATCTAAGAGTGTTGTATTACCAGCAGATTTAAAATTAGTTCAAAAGAAAAATGTTAGAACGTTGGAAGGGAACAATGTACTTGGATTCATAGAAGGTAGTGACGCTAAGTTAAAAGATGAGGTAGTTGTTTTGACTGCTCACTATGATCACTTAGGAAAGAGAGGAGATGATATTTATAATGGAGCGGATGATAATGGTTCAGGAACGAGTACAATTTTGGAAGTTGCAGAAGCTTTTGCAAAAGCTAAAAATGAGGGCAATGGACCAAGAAGAAGTGTACTATGTATGTTGGTGACAGGAGAGGAAAAAGGATTGTTAGGTTCTCAATTTTATGCAGAGAATCCAATTTACCCAATAGAGAATACTGTTGCCAATGTTAATGTGGATATGGTCGGTAGAGTAGATAAGAAGTACGAAGAAAATCCAAACTATGTGTATGTAATTGGATCGGATAGATTGAGTACGGAACTTCATGAGATTAATGAAAATGCAAATAAGAAATACACTAATCTAGTATTGGATTATACTTACAATGCAGATGATGATCCTAATCGATATTACTATCGTTCTGACCATTATAATTTTGCAGAAAAAGGTATTCCTGCAATTTTTTATTTTAATGGAACTCATGCTGATTATCATAGAACTTCAGATACGATTGAAAAAATCAACTTTGATAAAATGGCAATTATTGGAAGATTAGTTTTCCATACTGCATGGCAATTAGCAAATCAAGATAAAAGAATTGAAGTAAATGTAACGGGAAGAAATTAAGTACTTGGACATAAGTAATCAGGTATTTTGACCGAGGCTATTTTTTGTTTAATCGAGGTACAAAAAACGGAGCTACCCCAACGGGTAGTGAGTATTTTTGTAACGAAGAGTAAACGAAAAATAGACCGTCATAAATACT
>JALZVK010000199.1 GCA_023301005.1 Saprospiraceae bacterium
TATCATTGAAGGTAAAATACAAATTGGTAAGTACTTAGATTCAGGGCAAACTGTTACCAAGTCTCTTTTAGGTAAAGGAGATCTTTTTGGAGAAGAGGTATTATTTGGAATTAAAAAACATAGATGTTTTGCTCGAGCTAGAAGCAAGACTTTGGTTTGCATTATTCCAATAATCGAAGTACAAAAGATGTTAAATGAAAATACCAATTTATCTTTCTATTTAATGGACAAGATTGGAGCTAAAGTTTTTCATAAAGAAAAACAAATAGAATCGCTAGTTTTTAAAACTTCAAGAACTAGGATTATTGAATTTATATTAGAGTTAGTTGAAAAGAAAGGAATAAGAGTTGGTTACGAACAATTGGTAAATGATATGTTGACTCATCAAGAGATTGCGGATTTGACGGCAACTTCAAGACAGACGGTAACTACCATTCTAAGTGAATTAAAAAGAGAGAATATTCTGACTATTAATCGTAAACGTATGCTAATCAGAGATATGGAAAAACTTGTTGATGCTATTAAAAAAGTTTAGAAACTGTTGAAACGAATTCTAAGTCGCACTTATCCGACTTGCAATTTTAAAAAACAAAGATGGAACATATTTTCTCAGTTTAACCATAATCGTTTCACTACCTCCGACCACCGTAAGTCTCTTGTTACGTTTCATGGCATTCATAATTTTCCGTGCACATTTTTCAGCAGAAATTCCTTTTGCTTGACCTGAATCCATTTTCCCATATTTAGAACCATCTTTATTTAATGAATTGACAGAGATGTCCGTTTTGATTCTTCCAGGGCAAATAATATTGATTTTTAAATTGTCATTATAATGTTCCACTTGCATCGTTTCATAGAAACCATGTAGCGCATGTTTGGAAGCACAATAAGCAGAACGCTGCGGAAAACCAAAGAGTCCAGTCATACTACTTATCGGAACAATTTGTCCATTTCCTTGCTTTAACATTTGTGGTAGAACAGCTTTTGTCAAAGCGATATTTCCAAAATAATTAATTTCCATTATCTTTCTATCTACTTCAAAATCAGTTTCTAAAGTCAATCCTCTTTGACTAATTCCTGCATTATTTATTAAGACATCTATTTGTTTGAATTTTTGTAACACTACATTTACATTTATTTCTAAGTCTTCGTAATTAGTAACATCCATCGGTAACACCAAACATTCCGAACCTAATGCTTCGCACTTAGTAGCTACTTCTTGGAGTACTTCAGCACGACGAGCAGACAATACTAATTTTGCTTTTTCTTTTGCAAATTCTAAAGCCATCGCTTCTCCTATTCCTGATGAAGCTCCAGTTATCCAAACGACTTGATTGGTATATTTCATTGAATATGTTTGTTTAAAAATAATTAAGGCAAATGCTCTAAGGCTTAACTCGTATGTTTATGTGTATAGGTATATATGTGTTAATATTATCGAATACTTTTGATTACTTTTTTAGATGATTTATCATTTTTAGATAAACTCCATATACACTTTAACACTTATATACATAAACACATAGCGGGTTCGGTTTGATGTGTTTGCCTAAATAACTATAAACGAAGTAAATCATTATTATTTAAACTGCCAATAAAAAAGCGTTTAATTCCTTCACGGAATTAAACGCTTTTAAAAAAAACATTCTAAATGTTTTATTTTTCTTCTTCAAAATTCAAAGAAACAGAATTGATACAATACCTCAATCCTGTGGGTGCTGGTCCATCTTTAAATACATGTCCTAAGTGTCCACCACATCTTGCACAATGAACTTCATTTCGAGTATAACCCAATTTTTGATCGGTATCTCTTCCTATATGTTGTTCCTTAATCGGTTGGTAATAACTTGGCCAACCTGTACCTGATTTATATTTAGTAGAAGAATCAAACAAAGGCAATTCACATCCTGCGCAAGTATATACACCTTCTTTTTTGTTATCCCATAAGTCACCTGTAAATGGACGTTCCGTTCCTTCCTCTCTTAATACGTAAAATTCATTCTTAGTCAATTGACTTTTCCATTCCTCTTCCGACTTTACAACTTTTTTCAAAGTATCACCTACTGATTGATTTGCAGCTGAAATTCGAGCTTCAGCTTTTTTTACATCATAATTAGCATTAGCCACATTAGGATTTGGGCTACAACTATATAACAATGCCATTACAAAAAATGACAAAAGAGAAAATAATATGATATTCTTCATGATAATTATATTTTTGATTTTAAATATTATCTTTTTTTACGGTTATTTTTACGTTTTTTTGGTGCTTGCCATTCTTCACGTTCAGCGAAGTTTACTATTTTTTTCATAAAATTGACAATAGACAAAAAGACTAAATAGACAAATGTCAGAACTATAAATATCCATCGAATCGTTCCTGCTTCATTAAATGAAATCGACGAAGCTAAATACGAAAGACCGGCCGCTAATATTGCTAATACTGTGTAAGAAGCCATAGATCTGATCCAATATTTATTCACATCGTCTGCCGAAAGACTAAAGACAGAATTGAATACTGCATAAAATAAAAGGAAGGAAGCCGATACTACCCAAGGAATATAATCTTTAAATTCGGCTAGCCCCGTCCAAATTGCTACTTTTGTCAAAAATATAAAAATAACTATTCCACCTAAAACTACTCCAGCTTGTACCGCAGGATCATAAGCTTTGGCGAAGAATGATTGGTTCGTATTGTTTTGCATATTAATAGAATAAATAATTACTTATAATGTTCAAATTTATGAAGAAAACTTTCCTTATTTTAGTATCTATCTTATTGATTTCAAATTCTTTATTAGCTCAACCTAATGTAGAAATTTGGGAAATTCAAGGAGACAATGTTTTTTCTCCTTTGTTAAATCAAACGGTTACCACTTCTCAAAATGTAGTCACCGCCGTAGGCGATGATTTTTTCTTTATTCAAACTCCAACTTATCGTTCTGATAACAATCAAAATACTTCTGATGGTATTAGGGTCAACACTAATAATTCTCCATCTGTTGCTGTTGGAAATTTGATTACTCTAAGTGGTGTTGTAAGAGAAAGTTTTGAGCGTACTCAATTCGATGAAGCGGATGGAATGACTTTAACAATTGATTCTACTTCAGTTGAAATTCCTTTGCCTATTTTATTGACTACTTCATTTCCTAGCGAAGATGTAGGTCCATTTCCCGATTTAGAAAAAGTAGAAGGTATGCTGGTAACTTTTCCTCAAGCGATCACAACTGCAGCTGCAAATCAATTTGGAGAGACTCCTATAAAAATAGGTTCGGTTAGAAGTTTTAGAGAACCTGGTATTATTCAACCTGCACCAAGTGGACTGCCTGAGTGGGATGGAAATCCTGAAGTTTTTGAATTTGATCCTAATGGTTTGGGATTAGATAACCAACCATTGCTTTCTGCTCGAATGAATATTGCAGCAACAGGAATCATTGATTTTTCTTTTGGCGATTATTTATTAAAGGCTACGGACTACGAAATCACAGGACAAACGCCTTTGATTGAAGTGGATGACCCAACTCCTAATCAAGCGACAATTGGTTCGATCAATTGTTTGGTTTTCTCTGAATTGGATAATTCATATTCGATTCGTCGACAGAAATTAGCCAACTATATTGTTGACTTAATGAAAGCACCAGACATTGTTGCGGTACAAGAAATGAGAAGTTTGGCTACGCTTCAAGATGTTGCCAATGTGATAAAAGAAAATCATCCTGATATAATTTATACACCTTATTTAGAGTCAAGTGGTGCAACAGGTAGCTTTATTATTGAAGTAGGTTACTTGGTGAAAAATACAGTCACTGATGTCGTCATCACTCAATTGGGAGCTGATGAAGATCTTAGTGTAGGTGGTTCATTACATTTTCGACCGCCTTTATTATTGGAGGCAAATTTCAATAGTACTCCACCAAAATCTATCAAGGTTTTGAATTTGCATTTAAAATCTCTGGGTGGTACTTCGAGTACAAAATGGATTAGAAGACATGAGCAAGGTATTTCTGTTGCGAATATGGTAGAGGAAAGAATCAATGATAATTTAGTTGTCGTTGGTGATTTTAATGCGTTTCAATTTTCGGATGGAATGGTAGATATTGTCAATCAAATTGCTGGTACGCCTTCTCTAGGTGCGGAGTATCCTGTACAAGATATAGTATCTATTCCTTTGACTAATCAAAGTCTTACTGTGCCTTTAGAAGAGCAGTATTCTTTTGTATTTCAAGGTAATGCTCAAATATTAGATCATTGCTTAACTACTGATTTTCAAGGACTTACAGTTGACAAATTGCAATACGTAAGAGCTAATGCAGATCATTCGGATGAATTTATTGATTCTAGTTTTCCAAATTTCCATACTTCTGATCATGATGGTTTTGTTTTGTTTGTAGATTTAGGAAATGAAATCATGGTGAACCAAAACGAAATTTTGGAAAATAATTTTGAGGTTAAATATCCGAATCCATTTTCTAAAAACTCATCGATTAGTTTAAATTTAAAACAATCTGATTACGTGAATTTTACGTTGAGTAATTTGGAAGGAAAAATAGTTTTTGAAAAAAACTTGGGACAACTATCTGCGGGTGAACATTTTATAACAATACCTTTACATTTCCCTGCGGGAAATTATTTTATTCATTTAAATGGGAAACAAAATCAGTTTTCTGGAAAATTAATCAAGTAACTCTTTCAATCAACTTTAATACAATCTGCCAATCGAACCTGCCTGACGGCAGGTTCAATTGGCGGTTACCGCTTATGCAATTAAATATCGAACAACTTAGAAACGAAACCCCTGGAACTCAATCTGTTATTCATTTTAATAATGCAGGATGTTCATTGCCCACCAAAGAAACTATAGATGTCATAACAGAGTATTTACAAATAGAGGCAGTAATAGGAGGCTACGAACTAAAAGAAAAATATCAATCCATTTTAGATCAGTTTTATAAAGAAGCTGCTCAATTGATAAATGCTTCGGAGGAAGAAATTGCACTTACTGCTAATGCTTCAGATAGTTTTAACAAAGCGATATATGCAATACCTTTTCAAGAGGGAGATATAGTTTTAGCTTCGGAAGTTGAATATGGAAATAGCTATCTTAATTTCTTGAAATTAAAAGAAGAAAAAGGAATTGAAATACAAATCATCCCAAGTGACGAACACGGGAATGTATTGTTAGGAAAGCTAGAAGCAATGATTTCTCCGCAAGTCAAACTCATTGCCATTACTCATATTCCTACCAATAGTGGCTTAATCACAGATGCCGAATCAATTGGTGCAATTGCAAAAAAACATAATATACTTTACATACTCGATGCTTGTCAATCGGTTGGTCATATTCCAGTTGATGTCGAAAAAATCCAATGTGATTTTCTAACTGCGACAAGTCGAAAATATTTAAGAGGTCCTCGTGGTTTAGGTTTTCTTTATGTCAAAAAAGAAGTTTTAAAAAAACTAAAACCCATGTCTTTAGACATGGTAACTGCACATTGGGAAAATGCTGATAGTTATCAATTGGATCTAAATATCAAGATGTTTGAACAATGGGAAAAACCGTACGCATTAGTATTGGGATTCTCAAAAGCAATTGCTTATTTGAATCAATTAGGAATTGAAAATACTTGGAAAAGAATTCAAGAACTCTCTTCCTATCTTAGAGATAATTTAAAAAAAATAGAAGGTGTTACCGTTCGAGATATTGGAACAAATCAATGTGGAATCGTAACTTTTAATATTGGAGATATTCCGCCAGAAGATGTTGTAAAAGCATTGTTGCAAAACAAAATCAATACTTCCGTTAGTGCGAGATTTAGTACTGTTTTAGATATGGACAAAAGAGGATTAAGTGCGGTAAATCGAGCTTCCCTACAATATTATAATACCAAAGAAGAAATAGATGTCTTTGTTGAATTTATTAAAATAGCAGCTACTCAAATTCCTGAATATCAATAACTTATGAGTGAATTTCTAGAATTAGCTCCTCAATATCAGTTGTCAAATACTTCGTGGGCAATTGCTTTTTTAGGTGCATTTATCATTGGTATTTCTAAGGCAGGAATTAAAGGGATTTCCATTATTACAATTACGCTTTTGGCATTAGCATTTGAGAGTCAAGCCTCTACAGGCATTGTACTTCCTTTGTTGATGTTGGGAGATATTTTTGCAGTCATATATTATAATCGACATGCTCAATGGAAATTTTTATTTAAGCTATTGCCTTGGATGATGTTGGGCGTTGTCGTCGGTAATTATATTGGTAAAGATGTATTGCCTTCAACGTTCAAACAAGTAATGGCTTTTATCATTTTGGGTTCTGTCATAATGATGTTTTGGTGGGAAAAACGAAAATCAAAAGCAGTTCCTACTCAATGGTGGTTTGGTACATTGATGGGATTTATGGCTGGCTTTACGACGATGTTGGGAAACTTGGCTGGCGCATTTACCAATATTTATTTCTTAGCGATGCGACTACCGAAGGATCAATTTATAGGTACGGCTGCATGGTTATATTTTATTATAAATATTTTCAAATTACCATTTCATATTTTTTCATGGGGAACGATTTCGATGGAGTCGATAGCGGTTAATCTTCGATTATTTCCGATGGTTGTGATTGGTTTTTTAGTAGGAATTAAAATCGTGGAGAAAATCAAAAATCAATTTTATAGAAAGATGATTTTGGTATTAACTGCGGTTGGAGCTATTTTGATTTTTTTAAAATAAAAATTCCCGAATTTTCGATTTAGAAAATTCGGGAGTTAAGAAGTTAGACAATAGTAACCCTGTTTTATAAGAATATCTTTTTCCGCTATTTTCCTTTAAAAAATAATCCCATACCGCAGGGTATGTAATGATTTTTTTAAAAAAAACTATCAAAAAAATCTTATCCTTATAAATACACGGTTTCTTTTGTCTAACTACTTAAGAATTAATCTCTCTTATCTCTTACCATTATTCAACTACTAATTTTCTAGTAGTCAATACTTCTCCTTTTTGAATAACAATTAAATAAACTCCAGAATTAAGACGATTGACATCAAAAGTAATCGCATTATCTGACTGAGAAATAATTGGTGTATTTACAGATTGCCCTAACATATTAGTTAGGTGAACTTTTGTTTCTGAAAAATCATTTGACTCAATTGTAAATTGATTGTTAGTAGGATTTGGGAAAACTTTTAAATTTGTCAAAAACTCTAAATCCTCGACTGAGATAACAAAGTCAGTTGAAAAATTAAATTCAAAACCTCCACCAAAATCTGGCTCAAATGTTTTTACAGGAAGACCATTTCCATTGATTAGTCTTATCGAACCAACACCTTGTCCAGCGTTAGCCCACCATTGTACACCATCACCTCCAGTATCTGTTACCACTAATTTATAACATCCATCACCCAAAGTATAGTCATCTACATAAGTAAAATTAGCTGCAATTAAAGGATTAGATCCAACTACATTTCCTGAATCATCAATTAATTCATAACTATTATGACCAGGACTATTATTTGTTCTAAATTCAATTGTCATATTACTTGTCAATACTTGAGGTACATCAAAATTCGAAGTCATTGTGTTATTAAAAGAGTAACCATCAGCACCTTGATTTGGATTAGCAATTTCTACATAAAATTTATTATTGTCAGCCAAAATATCAAACCATAAACTTGCAGGTGATGGAATCGTAACTTCTTCCTCTTCCATAAATGCTAGATTTCCAGTCCATTCAAAACTCTGAGGTGATTGCGAATCATTGATCCAATAATTGATAGTTAATTGAGTTAATTCTGTCGCACCTGTATTCCTAATCGTTATGCTTGGATTGGCACATATAGTACCTGTTCTAGTAAACTCTGCTGTATTATTTGGAGAATTAATTCCAATTACTGCTGCATCCAATTGGAAATTTGCATCTCCATATCCAACTATTTGATGAGCAATATGATAACGATAATCACCAGCTGCATTGGGTGG
>JALZVK010000200.1 GCA_023301005.1 Saprospiraceae bacterium
CTTTGTGCATGACGAGTAATGCACTTGAGTTTCTTTCTTTGGCGTAGTTGGTTACGTTTTCTAATATTTCTTTTTTTATAGTTAGGCTATCTGCTAATTCGAATTTGGTTGCAGCTTTTCCTTTTACTGAGGACATCGGAGTGTACCAATCGCTATTTGTTATTTGGGTTGCAGTTGGGTAGGTTAACCCTCTTCTTAATTTGGTAAGATTGAAAGCTGCAAAAAGTAAAATGAATAAAACTAGAAGTAGTAGTCCTACTAATGCGAGTCGGAATTTTTGCATTTTTAAATATTTTAATTAATTTTTTTCGCAGAGTTTAAAAAAAGTTTGGCACAGAGTTACGCAAAGTTTTTACTAAACATACTCGAAAACTCTGTGTAACTCTACGCCAAACTCCTTTATAACTCTACGGTAAAAAAATGTATTCCTATTTCCCCCAAGTCCAATTCTCTTTTGTAAATAAAGGAATCTGATAAAGAATCGGAATCGTCAACAACATCGGTAATTGAAATAAATATCGAAATGGCACATAGAAGAATCCATAAAAAACAACTAGATATAATTTCAATCCAATCATCAAATAAATGGCTACATTCAATCCTTTGTTTCTATTTTTAAAATAAAAATAAAAAAGCGCGATAGCGGTTAATAAACATAGACTGATATGAACCATTCGATTGACTTTGAGTCGCTGCAACAAATCTCCATCAACAAAATCATAAAAGAAAATCGCTTGACTTAATCCTGTGATCAAAATGATAGGTCGGTCATCTCCTCTTGTCCATTGCCAAGCGGTCTCAGCTGTCTTTCCATAGTATGCTAAACCTTCAAAAAATATGTCCCAATCTTTGGATAGAAACGGAACGACATACAATGCTAATACGCCCATCAATACATAAATCGAAACTTGAAAGACTTGCTTAAATCCTCTATCTATCCAAATCGTCAATAGATAAACTGGCAACCAAAAGGTAAAGGCATATCTTGATAACAATACAAATACAATTGGCAATGCTATCAACAAAGGTCTTTTGGATTTAAGTGAAAGGAGTAATAAAAAATATAATCCAATGGGCATCAACTCTACTCCGTAACCCATCAAATGGTCAAAATGATATATATACAAATACAATATTACAAATGGAAAAATACATTTGATAGCTATCTCTACAAGTGAGATTTTTTGCTTTCGCATTTGTAATTGAAAAATTAAAAGAGGAATGAGAAAAACTAGATAAGCTGTCCAACGATAATCAATATTCAAAATTTCGGAAAATGAATAAGGCATCCACATCATCGGAAAGTAAGTAGGCATCACCGTCCATCCATCGAATACTAAAGGTTGATATGGATACTCGCCTGCTAGAAATCTTTTGACATATAACTCTAAGGAAGGAATTACATCTGAACCTGTACCATCTGCATTTACTGGAAATTTGTCAATAATACTTTGATATTCCCAACCTATCCAAATCACTCCAATGATAAAAACGGAAATTATAACAAGACTTTTACGGAGTTGATTTTCTTTTTGTAAATCAGTAGGAATTGACTCTTTTTTGAAGGCGATCATTTTGTAGGCAATAAAGCATGTTGCTACACCTGCCAAAAACATAACGACTGGACTTGCATAGTCTCCCCATTGCTTATTCCACCACGTTTGAAATCCAATTTCAAGTGTTATCGCAATCATCAACCAAAATGCAGGAAAGGAGGAAAAAACCTTCATGAAAATATTTTGTATTTTTTCATAAAGGTAAATTAATAATTGAAAATGAAAAATTGAAAATTGCTTTCTAACTCAAGACTTATTTTTTTAACACATAGACACATAGGTTCGAATACTTTGTTTTCTATGTGCCTATGTGTTAAAAAATAAATCTAGACGATAACTATTGCAAGATTACTTTCCTCACTATCGAACTTCCCTCCGTCTGTATTTGCAAGAAATAAATCCCCTTCGGAAAATCCGACAAGTCAAAATCAAATGTTCCATTAGAAATATCAAACGTCGTAGTTTGAATTAATCGACCATCCATTCCTACAAATTTAAAACTTGTAGAAGTGTTAGCGACAGCGTTATTAGAATTCTGATTTTCTAAAGTGACATATAATTTTCCATTCGTTGGATTAGGGAAAAGTGAAACTCCTAAATCACTTTCAATATTATTAGTTGAAGTAAAAACAGGTTCTCCAAATACAACAGAAGTAAAATCACTACAAATATTTTCTCCTAAATCAGAGGACACACAAGCCTCATTTCTAATCTCGTGATAATCTCCGAAGAATTTAATATCATCAATAAACCATCCTTCCTCTGATTCTGTTTCGTCACTTGTATATCTGAATCGAATCAAGACATCTTCTCCTATATATTCATCTAAATCAATTATTGACTGTATATACTCTTCGCTATCTCCTGTAAATGCCAATTGGCTAATAGAACTATTTGTCATAAAAGAATTATAACCATTCATAACAAAATGAAATCGTAAATCTTCCCAAGTATTTCCTTCATCCGTTGAGATTTCTACGATACCTCCATCTTTTCCTTTTTGAGTATTGTAGCGATGCCAAAAGGTAAATCTTGATCCTTCTCCTACTACTCTATATGTATTTCCAGTACTCAATCTTTGGTCAGACGATTGTTCATCTGAATTATTCGCCAACCAACTCTTACCTGCAAATCCATTGTCTGTTACATTCCATTGCAAATTACCTGTAGCTGAATTTAATGACCAATTTGAAATTCCCATTTCGACATCATCTTCAAATGAGATAAACGAAAATGGAGTCGCTGCAACCATCACATCATAAGTACATGTAATAGAATCACCTGACATCATATCACCTAATGTTATGGTCAAAATTTTATTATCCAATTGTGAATTAGGACAACTTACCGAGCTTGTCACCAAGTCTACACCATCAGGTAATACATCTGTAATTACAACATTAGTAAGTGGATCAGGTGAGTCATTTTCCACTACAAGAGTATAGGTGAGAATCTCACCTGCATTCGCTTCTGCCGAAGCTGTCTTATCTATTTTTAAACGAAACTGGCAACTAAGAGGAACATCAAATTTTTCTTCTCCACCTGGTTCCGCAGTATATCCAATTCCACGTCGAGCAAATGTTTCCCAAATCAAACATTGATGTTCACCATTATAATTAGCCATATCAGCGGCAAGAATTGCATCTCTTGAATCAATAAAAGTTGGACTACAAGGTTGTAATTTCAAACCATCTAAAACCAATTGCATTGTTTTATTATTTCCTCCTTCGCCATGCGCTAAGTCATCATCAAATCCATATACATCTACCATATTCCAATACAAATCCCAAATCGTCACCGCCCAAACTGAACCTACTCCATGAGGTACTGATTCATTATTTATATCAGTATAAGTATGTGGATTTAATCCCATATTACGACTATATCTAAATGGTCGAATACCATCGCCAGCAGGATCTTCTTGAGTTAAGAAAGTTCCGATTCCTCTTCCTTCATCTGAATTATTAGCTGAAGTAGTTGTCATCACTAATCCAAACCAATCACTCCACCCCTCGCCTGCTTGCTCTAAATTTCGAAGACAACTTGATGATGATGGTCCTCCCGTCAAACGATTAGATATACCATGCGCATACTCATGTACAATTACCAAATTATCAAAATCACTATCCAAACCATTTGGTCCAGGTGAAGGAATCGTAAAGTCAGGTGCGCCTAATTGAACAGTCGTAAAATCTATTCTAGCCTTCAAGGTATCACATGCTCTCATCGAAATCATTATCGTTGGAATAGTTACTGAACCTCCGTCAACACCTTCATTCATATTAAATATACTACTTGTATTATTCTCATTGGTGTTGCAAACTACAACTGCTATTGCGCCTTCATTTTGAGCTCGTAATGCTTGAGTTCCAAATTCACAATCACCAGTTCCTCGCTCTAATAATGCAATTTTTCCATTCACTTCATTTCCATTTCCGATATTCTCACAGGCATCTAAAATATTATCAATTCCATCATCGACTAATACAACTTCACTCATAATCGGAGTCGTAGGTAAAGGTGCTCCAAAACTCGCAGGCAACATCGGAAACTCAAAATCAGCTCCCGTGGTATCTGAGAAATAAAACATATTCGGTTGAAGTGCTAGGTTAGGCGATGCCCATACAAACATTTGCATCCTTGGACGGAAGCCATCATCTGGCGTAAAGAAATTGGCGTTATTACCTCCACTTCCATCCATTGCTTCCGCTCTTACATAATCATCTCCCATTCCTCCATTCCCGTAATTGTTTTGTTGGAAATTACCAGATGCTTCATCAAATCCATATTGATACCATAAGTCATGAATGATATTATTCCAATAAAATAAGTTTACCATTGAAGCATCACCATTTTGATAAATTGTATCATTATCCATATCATAAGGAAAATCAAATTCTAATAATGCTCCTCCTTCAGGCTCTCCACCTACTGAAAGATTTTGAGCAAATATATCATGGTAAGCATGTACATTATTTCCTCTTGTAATAGTGTGGTCGGCTCCATCTATTCCATCCGTATCATGCCAACCATAAGGCGAAGCAGTTGTATCAGAAGGATTTGTCACCAATGCTCGAACGCCATGTGTAGGACTCTCGACAGGTATCGGAAATACGTTATAAGTATTTCCCATCACAGGTGATAAATTTGCTGAGTTTGATTTTTTATTAAATGTAGGAGTATTTGCGGTAGCGTTATTTTCTATAAAAGAAGTAGGATGAGCATCTTTACAAGATGCGTGTGGATGGTCAAAATTACAATGAATCACATCATCGTAATAATTCAAAATCTCTCCAGTTACTGCATCAATATATACATCCCATCTATGTTGTCCATCTAACTTATACAAGTTCACTTGCCAAGTCAATCGAATTGAATTATTGGATTGAAGTTTATATTTTAATTTAACATGAATAGGTTCGAGTGCGATACCTTCATGCTTATAAGTCAAATGATTTTCATTTTTTCGCTCCGCTAAAATTAATGGATTAGCAGGTGCTCCAAATTTATAAATTGCTTTTTGCAAAGCATCTTCTGGAGTTATCGTAGCTGCGTTTGTATTTACTTTGTTAGACAAATCAGATACAAAACGATTTCCCATATTCAAGACTTTATCATTCGGTAGAATGTTGATATTGATCAAAGCATTCTGAACGCTGATACCTTCGTATTGCTGTTGCAAATAAATATGACTAACGCCATTATGTTTTGAAGTGTAAAAATCGCTGATGTCGTAATTGGAAATATCTTCCTGAGTCAGCTGCAGTTCTTGATGTTTTTTTTCTAAATGATTTAAAGCAATGTCAATTGCTTTATTATGTTGAGAAAAAATTTCGGTAGGGAAAATAAAAATAAATAGACAAATAATTGTAAAGTAGAAGTTGGATTTCATGATGTGGTAGAGTTTATAGATTCTTAGTTTTTTTTCGAAAACCTAAGATAACTAAGAATTTATAAAACTCGGTAGTAGATGGTAAAAAACTTACGTAGTTAGAATGACAGTAATATGTGTTGGGAAGGGGGAAATTGGAATATATAAATCATACACAATGCTAAGTGTTCGTTTTAATCTTCATTCAATTTCCGTAATTATTTGTCTATTCAATTTTCTCTTTTCATTTAATCTCTCTTTCACTTCAAGGTAATCTTCAATTGAAAGATTTGAATTTATGGAAATCACATATCTTTCAATCTCTGGAGTTCGTCTATTTTTAGCAAATCATTTTTATTTGATATTTTTATTTCTTTCCCACCATTTTTTAGATAATTTTCTTTCGATGTAAATTCCATCGGAGGCGGAGGTAGTGAAGGTTGTCGTATTTTTGAATTCGCTAAATGATTCTCTAAATCATCCCACCAGATTTCAATTTTATCATTTATAATATGAGTATCTGAAATTCCTTCTCTTTTTGTCCCTAACCAAATTCTTAATTGGTGAATTGATGCTAATCTAAAATAAATTCTTTTTAAGTCTTTGAGATTAATTCCCTCTCCAATAAATATCAAAACTTTTGGTTTAAAATGACCACCTTCTAAAAAAAGAGGAAGGTCTTCAAATGTTGTTTTAGTATCTCCACACCTGATTTGGATTTCTTCATTTGATTTGTAAAAGTGAATTATATGAAATAGATCTTTCTCTTTAGATAAAAGTCTATTTGTAGGTATCCCAATTAATTTATATTCTTCAAATTTTGAATTTGGAATTGCTCTATTTCTATGGTACATCAAACTATCGAAAACCAAAAGTGTATCAACATCCAGTCTTTTGATTTCTGTTTCTATTATCAAATCATCTCTGTCAAGTTTAATTTTTATTTTTCCATTCTCGACTTGGTATTCACCAAGTTCTTTGAATAAATTATCATCAATTAGTTCAGCTTTATCTTCTTTGAAATTTATTTCCCAATATATTAGTTCATCGTATCCTCTTGGAACTACTTTCCAATTTCCTTTAATATCATCTTTCGTTATTTCTTTACATGATGCAAAGAACAAAATTGATATTATTAGAATTAGATTTCGATGCTTCATCTTTTTTATCTACGAATTCCGATAATTTGAAATAGTTATTTATTCGCTGAAATTAAAATACAGACTTTTATTTTTTCAATTCACTAAACATAGATTGAAAAAGATTTAACGCTTCTATTTTTTCTTTTAGTTCTTTATCTGTTCTTAGTTGGATATGAATCATATCTTTTCCTTCCTCTGCATCAAAAGCAAATTCAAAATCTATTTTATATTTCTTTCCCTCACATGCATATTTAGTCCAAAGTCCTTTTTCATCATTTGTATTTTTTAAATCAATTTTAATAGATTTTTGCTCTTCTTCCCAAATATCATATTCAATTAATTTACAAAACATACTCATAACAGCATCAAATTTATTTGACCAAATCCAAAAGGAATAAAAAAAAATATTATCTGATTTAGTTTCCATATTTCTAAATTCATTTTTTATTTCCAAGGTCCATTAGTAGTCACATTTATAATTTCCTCGTTTTGATTAATTTTATACAATCCACCCACACCTGCTAACCATATATTCCCCTCTTTGTCATTCATCATATCTACAATTGAAGTTGGAACTGGATAATGTTTAAAATCTTTCCCATCGTATTTATAGATTCCATTCTTCGTTGTACTAATCCAAATATTTCCTGATAGTCCTAGATGTATTTCGTAAACATCTCCATTGTTGAAACTTTCAATTTCAGGAAAGGAAATCATGTTGTTATTCTCCAATTTATTGATACCGCCTTTCCCCTTTCGTTTTTTAGGGTCAGGGTTATCTCTTTCCGCTACCCTAGTTCCAAACCAAATATTTCCTTCAGTATCAAATTCAATTTCTGTGATATTATTCGAATGGATTCCATCTTTTTTTAGAAAATAAACAAACGACTTTCCATCAAATTTACAAGCTCCAAATCCATCACGAGCAAACCACATATTTCCTTCAGCATCTTCGTTTATTTCAGTTATCCAATCTTTTGTGTCTTCATTGATAGTTGTTTCCACCTTAGGATAAGGAATCACAAATGGAGTAAATTCTTTTCCATCGAATTTATATACACCGCCCCAAGTCCCAATCCAAAATTGATCTTTACTATCTATAAATAATTGGTTAACTACATTACTGCCCCAATCATTCTTTTTTACAATTAAGTTTGTAAAATTATGACCATCGAATTTTGACAATCCTTCTCCTGTACTCAACCAATAAATACCATTAGCATCTTCAATCACACTTGTCACTCTGTTGGAAGGTAATCCGTCATCTTTGGTAAGATACTTCAATTGAGTTCCATCATATTTCGCAATTCCTTTCCCAATAGTTCCAAACCATAAATTTCCTTTTGAATCTTCAAAAGCACTTAATACATAATCGCCAATTTGGGAAGCAGTTTCTTTTGTAACTGAATCTTGCAATTTATTTGTGCTCACTTCTTTTTTTTGTGAGTTGCAAGAGGTTGTCAATATGGTTAGGATTATTAAGATTACTAGTTTCATTGTTTTCTTTTTCAATTATTGAAATAAAGCATTAATGATGAAAATTATAATAGATCATTACTTGTCCAAAAAACAAATAGGAATTTACTATTAATGAAAGAGTTCCTATTACCAAAATCCATTTATTCACTATTATTTTTTTGACAAAACCTAGTCCCGTCACAATGAAACCTATTACCGTTGAGATAAAAATATTTTTTGCCCATTCATCTACAATTTCAACATTTATAGAAAGAATTTCATCAGAGAGATTTAGCCAAATAAAAGCGATAATCCACAAACTGATTACTCCTATAAAGTAGATTATATTATAAAAGTAGATTAGTTTATCTGTAGAACTATTTTTAAGTTCTTCATCTAAAATCAATTTTGACATTTTCATTTATGCTTATACTTTCTTTAAAATGGAATTTTATTTTTGGATGATTTTTTCTTTAAAAGTGATTGTTGTTGGAAATAGTATTTACACCAATCAATCATTCAACAAATCTCAATATTCACCTTCCCTATTCACCATCAAGCCTGCTTCATCGACAACTGAATCCTTCCTCTCCCCAAATCCACTTCCAAAACTTTCACCTTCACCTCTTGATTAAGCGTAACCACCTCCGAAGGATTTTTGATAAAACGATTAGCCATTTCTGAAATATGAATCAATCCACCTTGCTTAATTCCAATATCAACGAAAGCTCCAAAGTTGGTAATATTATTTATCACACCAGTCAATATCATCCCAGGTTGAACATCATCAATGGTTTTTATTTTTTGAGAAAACTCAACTGCTTTCGCACTACCACGAGGGTCAAGACCTGGCTTTTCTAATTCTTTTAAAATATCAGTCAACGTAGGCAAACCAATAGAATCCGTTACATATTCTTTCAGATTAATTTGCTCTCGCACCTCTTTATCTTTTATCAAAACATCAACGGTACACTTTAAATCTTTCGCCATTTTCTTTACCACTTTGTAACTCTCAGGATGCACCGCAGTATTATCCAAAGGATTTTTAGCATCTCTAATTCTTAAAAATCCTGCTGCTTGTTCAAATGCTTTGTCGCCCATTCTCTTTACCTTTTTCAATTCAGAGCGACTCTTAAACATTCCATTTTCAGAACGATAATCAATTATATTTTTAGATAAAGTCGGTCCAAGTCCTGAAACATAAGTCAACAAATGTTGACTCGCAGTATTTAAGTTTATTCCAACACTATTCACACAACTCTCTACCGTTCTATCCAAACTTTCTTTTAATTTACTTTGATTGACATCAT
This sequence comes from Saprospiraceae bacterium, assembly GCA_023301005.1. Taxonomy (GTDB): domain Bacteria; phylum Bacteroidota; class Bacteroidia; order Chitinophagales; family Saprospiraceae; genus CAJQQY01. The sequence continues at coordinate 9,338 of JALZVK010000200.1, forward strand.
GTTGATACTGCCCTACTCCGATCGACTTCGCATCAATTTTCACCAACTCCGCCAAAGGATCCATCAATCGTCTCCCTATCGAAACTGCACCTCTAACGGTAATGTCTTGATCTGGAAATTCCTCTCTCGCAATCTCCGAAGCAGAGTAAATCGACGCACCACTTTCATTCACCATAAACACTTCCACAGGTTGCCCATAGTCTACACCTTGAAACATCGCTAATGATTCTCGACCAGCAGTTCCATTACCAATTGCGATAGCATCTATTTTATATTTCTTTACCAAATTCTGAACTTCACTTACTGCTTCAAACTCATTTGACTGAGGTGGATGAGGATAGATTGTTGAGTATTTTAAAAACTCTCCACTCTCATCCAAACACACAACTTTACAACCAGTTCGAAATCCTGGGTCAATTGCCAAAACTCTTTTTTGCCCCAAAGGTGGAGACAACAATAGTTGTCTCAGGTTATTGGTAAATACTTCAATAGCATCTTTATCCGCTAACTCTTTTGACATATTTCTAAATTCCGTTTCGATAGAAGGTTGCAATAATCTTTTATAACAATCCGTAATTGCCTCTTCCACTTGCTTCGCAGCATCGTTGGACCCTTTAAGAAAAAGTTTATCCAAATGATAAAGAGCTTCCTCCGAATCAGGCGCAATACTCACTCTTAAAAAACCTTCATCTTCTCCCCTTCTAATTGCCAAAAGTCTATGCGAAGGACATCTACTCAATGGTTCATCATATCCAAAATAATCTTTATACTTAGCACCTTCTTCTTCTTTTCCTCTAGCGACTTTTGTAGTTACTCTTGCTCCTTTTTCAAAAGCGTATCGCACTCTTTGTCGAGCTTCGGCATCTTCATTTATCCATTCCGCAATGATGTCTCTTGCACCTTGTAGTGCATCATCAATTGAAGTCACGTCGTCAGTCAAATATTGATTAGCTAGTTGTGTAGGACTTTGATTGTTTTGGGAAAATATCGTTTCCGCCAAAGGTTCTAAACCTTTTTCTTTTGCAGTAGTAGCACGAGTTTTTCGTTTACGTTTATAAGGCAAATAAATATCTTCAAGAATAGTGGAGTCAAAAGTGTCTTCGATTTTCTTTCTTAATTCATCAGTCAACTTTCCTTGCTCTTCTATTGATTTCAAAATCGACTCTTTACGTTTTTCTATTTCTACTAATTTATCTAACTGAGTTTTAATATCTCCGATATTAACCTCATCAAGTGAGCCAGTCATCTCTTTTCGATACCTTGCTATAAATGGAATGGTTGCTCCTTCTTCTAAAAGTTTTACCGTACTTGCTACCTTCCTTTCAGGAAGGTTTAATTTTTTGGAAATTAAATTGATGTGTATTGGATTCATAGTATTTATTTTGAGCGGCAAAGATAATTAAGCGTTTAAAAAAAATGAGATTGAAATAGTTTTTTTCCTAACAATAATTTTCGGAAGACGGATGACGGTAAACGGTTAACGGTCGTGTGTGCTATTTTATTTAGTCTTTAAAATATTAAAAATCTTTCGCCCGTTCAGGGCTTTTTCTCATTTTATACTTACCCAAGGTGTTGCCTTGGGCTATTGCTTTAGCCCTTACAGGGGAAAATTATTTAATACTCTTTTTCAATTCAATGAGCCTGAAAGGCTCAAAGCAATAGCATAAGGGCAACGCCCTATGTTA
>JALZVK010000201.1 GCA_023301005.1 Saprospiraceae bacterium
TTATATTTAAAAACTATATTATCATTATAAACAAACTACAACTCATTGATAATAAGTCTTTTATAATATTAAATTTACAAAAACCATTGTATATATTATGAAAAATAATAGGTGAAGATATATATTGTTTTTTCAACTTTAAATTCAATTAACCCTTTCTACCATCTACCTATTTACCATAGAAAAAAAAGAGCGATTAACCTTTAATGTTAATCGCTCTTCATAGTATTGTAAATACATTGTTATAATTACAAAAGAATCATCAGCATTCAATTACGATTTTGACAAAATAATATTTACGTAAAAGAATTGTTATAGAATTTTACAAGTATGATTTACTATACTTCCCTTTTAATGAATTTTCACATACCGCTATTAAATTCAAATTCTGAATAGGTTTTTCAAATCTATTAATATTATATGCAGATTCAATACAATGATTTAGAAAACTCTCGGTCAAATCTTTATTCCAATTAGCACAAGCAATTGCTAAATACTGCCTCGAATCAATAAGTCCAAACTCATGTCCGATCCTATCTTTATGTTTGTTTATATTCCAGCACATAGTTAAGATCTTTTCAATTTCATCTGTCGAGGGCATGAGTTGTTCGATAGCTAATGCTCTTAATGTACCAGCAATTACAGAAACACTTCCAAAAGTTAATAATTCAATAGCACAGGAAACATCATTTTTGGATTGAATTTTCAATTGTACAAGAGTAGTTGCTGAAGCCATCGTAATCATATCATGTGGTATGTTTTTCTTAACTATTAACTCAATAACTGTAATTGCTTTTTTATATTTTATTTGACCTATTGCCTTAATCATTTCTGATTGAGTTTCCCAAGTTCTTTTGTCTTTTTGTTCATTTAAGAATGCAGCAAATAACTCATCTCCTAATTCAATAAGTTTATTTTTTCCAATTGCTTTTGCAGCTTGTCTTCTATCTGCGGATTTTTTGGAAGTTAGTTTTACTTTAAGTTCTTCTCTTGTCATATAACATTAAATTTACTAAAAGAATATTTACTAATGTAAGCGTATTGTTTTTTTTAATTAAATCTTTCTATCAGTTACTCATTTACCATAAAAAAAAGAGCAATTAATCCCAAGATTAACCGCTCCTTATATTTTGTAAATGCATTGTTATGATGTGAGAATATCAGAAAAGAAAAAATTAATTATTCATTTTCTGAATTATTGTATTTCGTTTTTTGGTCTAACAACTTCTTTAGAAGTTTTGCTTTGTCAGCCATATAAGGTTCCGTCAACCACATCCCAATTTTTGTTTCTTTAAAATGAATAATGACTTTTGCTTTTTTATAAGATTTAGAATCTGGAAAAAATGGAACTCCATTTAATACCCAAGTAAAAATTCTTAACCATTTTGCTAGTCTAGGAAACCAAATTTTTTCTAATTCAATAGACTGTAAATCATCGTAAGAGTAGAAGCCAGAATGACGTTCCACTTGTTCATCAATTACTTGAAATCCATTATCAAGAAGTTGGAATTCAATTTTTGGATTTTTCTTTAAAATGATATTTTCGGTCATCTTATTTTTCTTATGAATTTTCCTTAATCTTTTGATTTTATCTACTCTAAATATAAACTAAAAATACTACAACTTATAAGTTAGATTGAAAATAAAAAAATGTAAAAGTATTGTTATGAAATAAAAAGAGAATAAGGTAAATACAAAACATCATTTATCAATCCAATAAAAAACAAACTTATCTAATGATTTCTTATAGCAGCAAAAATGTGAACATAATAGTTCCCATTAAAAATAAGACAAATAAAACTCCATAGGAAATATTTAAAATAATAAACTTGAATAAAGTTTTTACAATACTCTGTTTATATACTTTTCGCATTGCAACCAATGCATATATCCAAATAATTCCCATTAACAAAAGAATCATCCACGATGGAAAAAAATTCCATCCTGTAATCAAAACAGCTAATACTAAAAATGAAAATGCATGAAGATGAAATGCGAAAATCAAATGTTCTATATAATAGTAATTGTGTCTAATATTCAAAAAAAATAATACTAACGCCAAGCAGGGCATCATCAACAAAGCAGCCCAAGTCGTATGACTAACAATAGCCGCCGATAATTGCGACTCATCTTTAATGTGCTTCGCTTTTTGTTTAAAAAAAAGACGTTCTAAACTCCCTGCATCTTTTTTATAAATCGCTACCAATTCATCTTCATTCTTGTTTAGAAAATCATATTTAGAAATTTTTTCTGTATTTTCATCTAAACGGAAATCAACATACCTATTCAAGTCAATGCTATCTCTATATCTATAGCCATCTTTAGAAAGTAAACTCTGCAAAGAATCTTTGAACGTGGTCATAATAGTATCCGTAATAATTTCCGTTTGTTGTTCTGGAAAAATAGTATTGGTGCTCTCCGTAATATTTCCTATAATTCGATAAAGACGTATACGTTCATAATTTTTTAGTACCCGTTCCTTGATATTGAAATAATGATTAGTGCTAGATTGAAAATCTTGAAAACTCATAGCAATAATGACAAGTAAGGAGGT
>JALZVK010000202.1 GCA_023301005.1 Saprospiraceae bacterium
CGTGTTTTATAAGGATAATATTTTTTTGATAGTTTTCTTTAAAAAATCATTGCATACCCTGCGGTATGGTATTATTTTTTAAAAGGAAAATCTGCCTGCTGGCAGGTAGCGGAAAAAGATATTTTTATAAAACACGTCTTCTTTTGTCTAACTACTTATTCATTCATCTGAATTTATTTAGTTCGCATTCCTTATGCAAGGAAAACAAAAAAGCAATTGATTCATAATATCAATTGCTTTTTTGTTTAAAAAGAAGTTATTTTAAAATTTGTTGATTATCTCCAATCAGGCATTTCAGCATTTTCAAATAACAATTCTCTTCCAAATCCATCTAACTCCATTCTATAAATATTCTTTTGAGAGATACCGTCATTATTGGTATTAGTAAAAATCACCCAAGCTCCATCAGGAGAGAATCGAGGATCTAAGTCATTAGTACCTGGATCTTTATTTAATGAGATTTCAACAGGAACAGGAATCGTTAATCCTCTTATATGAACTCTAGCATCTAGCTGTCTTCCGTCAGGCACTTCAAATCCAGAAACATCTTGCGTATATAACATTTCAGTTCCTGCAACTGAAAACATTCCACCGCCTGTACTACCTGGAATATCCGTTAGTAAAGGTTGAATAAATGTTCCATCTGATTCATAAAGATATATGAGTGAATTATATAAATTATCTCCTACTAATCTTGCCATTACTCTATTATTTACAATGGTCCAGTCACATTCCGCATAAGAAAAACCATTAGGAGCTTCGGCAAATAAAAGCGTACCCGTTCCTTCTACGTTAACAGTATATAGTTTATTTCCATTCATATATAATAGCTTTTCACCATCAGGAGACCATGAAAAATCGAGGTCGAATATATTATCACCAGTAACTGGTAATGTTGAAATTTTTTCTACATCACTACCATCTCTATTCATTATATATAAATGAGTTTCTAAACCTAGATTAGAAAGAAAAGCGATTTTAGATCTTGAAGGGTTTGTTCTAGGTCTCCAATTATTAGCAGAATTATTAGTCAGTTGAATACTATTTCCAAATTCATCTGCTGAATGTATATCATACTTTCCATTTTCTAATCTTGCAAATAAAAATCGATGATCAGGAAATGGTGCAGTTGAAAAATTCCATAAATTACCATTTACAGGAGCTGCTTTTCCATCATTAACAATGACTTGCCAAAAATAATTTTTCCCATAATTCAAATCTGATAACTCATAATTGGATTCCGTCAATCCTTCCGCAACTGTTGCTATCTCAGTTTGGTCTGAATTAAATAATATAACATCATAAGTAAGTGGATCATCATCAGGGTCAGAGGATGTCCAACTCATACTTACTGTTGTTCCTAATTCACTAATACCATCTTCAGGAAGTGGTGTACTTGGAGCCATTGGAGCATTGTTAGCCAATGAGTCAGAAACTAAATTAAGTGTTAGATTCCTTTCCTCATTTGCAAGTATAATAATATTCTCAACTATAGTTACATACCCTGATTTTTCAACTCTAAGTGTATAACTTCCTGTTTTTATATTTTCAATAGTAAATATCCCTAATCCATCAGTTTGTAAAATGTCAGTTGCAGGATTAGTTGAAACAGTTGCATCAACAATTGCAGAATTACTTCCTTCTTCTAATATTTGTCCAGAAATTGAACCAAATGAATCAGGTATAAAACCTTCCTCTCTACAAGAATAGAAGGAAAAAAGTAATACCATGATTGCAAAAAATATAATTTTTCTCATTACAAGATTTTTTTTAAAATTCGTCAGGTGTTTATTTCTTGAAATCAAATTTTCTTTGATCTTTTAGATCTTTACCTAGATAAAAATTCAAGCCAACATTTCCCTTCCAGTAAAAATCATTATACTTTCCTTGTTGGACTTCATCTAATTCATCACTAAATATGTAATTATAATCTGCTGATATTCTCAAACCAACATTATTATTTAACATATATTCAAATCCCCCTCCAATATTTGTTTTTTGATAAAATGAATTATTAAAATCGAAGCGATTTGTCTCATTTTGTGTAATTAAACCAACTCCTCCAAATATATAAGGAGTAAATACATCGAATGGTAGTAGCCGATATTCTAGTCCAGCTTCCAAATAGCTTACATCTGCCTTATAATATTGCTCCGTTGTCAAGGTGCTCAATCCATAAGTACCATAAGCACTAAAAGCTGCTCTTGGTGAATATTTATATTGAAACTCAGCTCCTGTTCCTATTCTTGCCCCTGGATAATCTCCCATATAATAAAGGCTTGATGTACCACCTCCAATCATAGATCGCTTTCGGCGATTATTAATTTCTTTTCCAAAAATATCAGTTCTAGGAATCATTTCTCTTTCTTTTTTATAAGCGAGAATAGATTCATCAACTATCATTCTTGGCTCTTTAAGATTCCAAAGTCCTCCTTCAATACCTTCTATAATTAAACTTTCAACAGCTTTTTCAATAGCTTCAGTAACAGCCATTTCTGATGGTTCATTATAAGTATATCCAGTTTCTGCTTCTAATAATCGTCCAAAATTTACAAATCTAAATAACCCTACATCAATAGCTTGAGATAATATGGTTTTAGAAGTATATACTGTTTTTAATATTTTCCCATTACTCGTAGATACTGCCCGTAAATATATTGTTACACGATCTTGGCGATACTGTGAACTTCCTCCCGTTCCAAAATATCTCAAGCCTGATCCACCTGTGATTACATTTGAATCATAAGAAATAATTCCACCTTCTAAAATAACTCCAGCAAATAGCAGAGCAGGTAAGACGGGTTTGTTCTCTGTACCAGCAGCATATTGACTATGACTTGAGCGAATGATTTTTCGTTCATTTAACAGATTACTGACATTTTCTCTTTCAATAGGAACAAACCAACTTGAATTTTCTAATGCTTTTAATAAGATAGTAGTAGCACCTTGAGTAACCGCAGTTGACCAACTTGCACCATTATTAGAAGGTTTATATTGTCCCGTTTGATCTCTAAATTTATAAACAGCAACAATGATTTTCTCTTTAGGAGGAGGAAGATTCTTTAATCGAATAGTGCTTGCAGTAGCTTCTCCTAATCGTGCTCCTGAATTAGAGATAGGATGATATACTCTTTTCCCACAACTACATATCATTAATAGTAACAGGACAAGAATTAAGTTTAAGGAATAATTTATACGTGTCATTTTGTGTTCTAATTATTTTCTAAATATTATTGCTTACTTTTTCTTGGATGGGATAAATTAATAATACTTTATATCGTCAAAAACGATCCTAAATAATTCTTAATAGAATGGAATAATAATTTGTGTTTGTTCTCCAACAGAAGGATCTATAATTGTAATTGACAATCCATCTAAAGTAGTAATCACATCTAAATTAAAAGTCCCAATTTGATAAGATCCATCTTCTAATGAAGTTTCTCCAAATTGAATACCTGCCAACTCTCTAGATAAATTACTTAAAATTTGACGTTCCAAATTTGCGGTAAATGCTTCAAGATCTGTTTGACCTGCATCTGCATCAGGAGCCTCAGTTAAATCCTGAACTTGAGCAGAACTTAATAACCAATTATAGTTAAAAGTATCGCCTCCAAAAGCAGGATTTTTTGGCCTATAGACAAAATCTTGAGCTTGAATATTTGTAAAAGTTAAAATGCTAAAAATTCCTACTAGCAATAATTGTAATGTCTTTTTCATAATATATTATTTTTATTTTCAGAAAACACCAGAACCAATTTGGTCTCCTTCTTTTAAATCTTGTTTCAGATTTTCATTTCTCCTCAAGTATTGTTTTAAATGAGCAATAGTAATATTTGCTTCTTCTTCTATTAAACCTCCTCTAGGTTGGACAAAGCGATATAGAATAACATTTCCATTTACTTCAATAGATAAACTTGCGCCTATACCTCTTGAAGGTGTTTCTTTTATTGTTATCAAATAATCTCTTGCCCCTATTGGTGGCGTCCATTTATTATATAAAATTTCATAGAAATCTCTTCCAACTTTGGTTCTTGTCTCATCTAATATTAAACCATCAATTTCAAGTGCATCTAGATTGTGTCTAGGTTTAGTTAAAGATTTTGATTTATTTAAAGATTTTGGTTTAGCGACTAAAGGAAAAGTTTTACGAACTACTTTTTTAAGGGAGGGATCAATATCTGTACTTATTAAAGTATCTGTTGCAAGTAATTCATTTTTGGAATCTAAAATATTTAGTATAATGACAAAGTACTCTCGTTTTTTTAAATCAATATCTATTTCATAAATAATCTGTGGAAAAAAAGGTGTAATAATAACTTCACCATTCTTCTTATCATCAATTTGGCTAGTTGCCGATTCTCGATGAATTTCCATTTCCCATTTTACTTCTTTTTTATTTTCATCAAGATTAACAAGAAGTCCTTTAATATATGCAGTATCTGATTCTTCAATAAAGTCAACCCATACCTTTAAACTCGTAGAATCTGATGAGTCAAAAGCATGGATTGAATTTATATTAAAACTAAAAAAGATGGCAACTATGATTATATTATACAGACATTTTCTTTTTGTGTATCTTTCTTTTTCTTCGAAAGGAGACAAACCTACTTTAGCCCAAATATTATTCAGGTACTTATTTATCAAGGTGATAAGCAGTAGTTTCATCAAAAAAAAAGTTTTCTCAAAAAGTAAGTCTTAGTATATTTATTTATCAAAGTGATTATTAAAATTCACTCTATTCATTAGTTATTATACAATCTTATAAACTAAAAAAATTAATTATTAGATTGAGAAATATCCATTTTCAAACCATTACCTTCTTGTCGGATAATAATTTGTTGGTTATTTAAACCATCTTGAGTATGGGTAATTTCATTATCGTTACCTACTTGAACCAATTCAATATAAGTATTTTGATTATTAGTTAAATTCTGATTAATCGTATTTCGATTTCCATCTTGAACTATAACAAAATTATTTTCAGAACCTTCTAAATTCAATGTGTATTCATTCCTGTTACCATTTTGTATAAGTACAGTTTGATTAAGAATACCTTCGGTCTGATTTATTTGACCTACGTTTCTATTTCCAACTTGAAGTACTCTTACAAGGTTTTCAGCGTTAACACTAGATTTACTCTGAATAACATTGACTGTATTTCTGTTACCTATCTGAGACAAGTAGGCTTCGTTTCCATTACCATTTAGGTTTGCATCAATGAGTTCGCTAGGTGATTTTACCAAGTCGTCTTGCGTCAACTCTTGCCCAAAAAGGCAATTTGATACAAAACAAAAACACAGTAAAACAACTAACTTATTGAAAGTTACTTTCATGGTAATTTTTTAAAAAACTAATTAACGAGTTTAAAGTTGATATTAAATTTAAATTAAATACCAACCTTAAACTCGTAATAGCTTTTATTAAAACAATCTTTAAAGGAATAGAATTTATTACATTCTAGCTTCAAAAGAAAGTTTTTTAAAAGAAATTATATCTTAATTATCAGATTGAACTACTCCAGCAGTATTTCTGTTACCAGTTTGTCTAATCAAACTAACTTGACCTTCTCCAACTTGTGCGTTAGAAGATACATTGTTATTTCCAGTTTGGAAAGTAGCAGAAGTATTAAAGTTTCCTTGCTGAGATAATTCAATTAAGTTCTCATCTCCAACTTGACTAAGTTGAGTATCATTTTGTCCACCAGAAAAGTTGTTATTTCCAGTCTGACCAGCAACGATAGTATTTTCGTTACCATCTTGTAAAGCACTAACATTGTTAGAAACTCCATTTTGTTGGAAGATACCAGTATTAGCATCACCAAATTGGTCTACTAACATATTACTGTTTTCACCATTTAACTCTTGAGTAACAGTATTATCATTACCAATAGAGTTAGCAACAGTTTGGTTATTACCTAATCCTGTTCCATTAATGTTTTGAACAACTGTGTTATTGTTTCCTTGTTGGAATCCAATTAAGTTACTACTGTTAGTAGTAGCTTCTTGTCTTACGATGTTGTTACTTCCTTCAGAAGTAATACTTGCAGTATTATTGTTTCCTTCAAGAATGTTAATACCGATGTTGTTCTCTCCAATTTGAGCAAGAGATACAGCATTATCGCTTCCTACATTAGAAACCTCTGCATTATTAGTTACTCCTTCTTGAGCTACATCAGCAATATTGTTAGCTCCAAGTTGAGTAAGTCCAAGAGTGTTTTGATTTCCTACTTGAGTTACAGCAGTAGTGTTGTCATCTCCTTCTTGATTAACATTACTAATGTTATTCTGAGCAAATGTCATCGTAGTTGCGAATACGAATGCGAAAAAAAGTGTGAATTTTTTCATGTTTAAATTCTTTTGATTTTAGTAAATTAAAATAATTAAAAATATTTTGGGCTCGTATAACAAGCCATTATTAAAAGCTAAAAGTAGAAGAACTTTGTAGGTTATTTTATACCTATAAGTCCGTATTTTACGCCTAAGGATATATCCTTAAAATCAGGCAGCATGATATTCATTATCAGGTTGATAAGAAATTTTAAAATAAAACTTCGCAAGTCCTACTACATTCTTTACCTTAAGCTTTTGCATTAAATTTCGTTTATGCGTTTCAACAGTTCTTGGGCTTATAAATAATTCATTAGCAATTTCTTTATTTGTCATTTCATCCGAAACATATTTCAATATTTCTAACTCTCTTGATGTAATAGAGAAATCTTTTAATTTTGAATTTAATTTTCTTTCTTTTTCAGAGTTTTGAAATATAGTCTTAGATATGTTTTGTGAAAAATAACTATGACCACTATATATCGCTCTTATAGCTCTTACTAATTCATCAGGAGATGCATTCTTTACTAAATATCCTGATGCTCCCGCTCTTAACATATCTACTACATATCTATCCTCATTATGACTAGTGAGTGCTAATATTTTTGTTCTAAATGATTTCTTTATTTGAGCAGCCATTGACACTCCACTATCATCTTTAGGAAAAGCAATGTCCATTAATACGATGTCAGGATTCAAAGAAGAGCATAATGTATAGGCCTTTTCGGTAGAATCCGCTTCCCCTAATATTTCAAAGTCATCAATCTTCCTTAAAATTTGACAAATACCAAATCTAAATAGCTGATGGTCATCTACTAATAAAATTGAAATTTTACTCATATCGGTTGTTTGATTAGCACCTTAATACAGCTCGCCTTCTGAATATGAAAGCAAAACTAGATTAAGATTAGTTGTGTTTTAATTTTAATGATGGACACAGCAATATCATGCTCATTAACACCATTAAATGATTTTAATAAATTTTCTGACCATTGGTTTTAAGGAAGAATGGTGTTTCTAAATGTAAACTCCATTAGTTGAAAACAACTAATAAGTTAAATCGAAACATGTTTACTTATGACTATTACAGTCAAAGCCTTATAAAGGAAAGGTTTCTGGATAGTACAAACTCGGGGGTCTTAAGTTTTTGTTGGGATGGATTATTTATAGTAGAAGGGGGAATATTAAATCCGCCTTCTCATAGTTGTTTATTGTTGGATTCTCTTATGCGGAAACAAAAATAATGATTTTTTAGAAATAAAAAAAATTAATATTGGGATTTTTGAACTTTAAATTTATTTCGTTCAATTCGGATTAGAACTTTTAATTTGCAAATACTATGCCCAAATCCTTTAATAGCAATAGTTTTATTGCCTATTTGAATATTTTTATTTTTACAATGTATTATCTAAAATAATACGGTAGATTTATTTTATAAAAAAAATCTACTCGCCCTCTATTCTATTGCTCCTCGTAATCCTAATTCAATCACCTCCATATCTTTAATTTTTTTTCCATCTATAGCAAAGCGTACCATAGTTTTCATTCTATGAAAGCCAACTATTCCACATGCACCAGGATTGATATGCAACAAGTCATGTTTCTTATCAGGCATAATTTTCAAGATATGTGAATGTCCTGTTATAAAAATATCAGGATTATGAACTGTCATCTCTTCTCTAACTCTTTTGTTATATCTGCCAGGATAACCTCCTATATGTGTTATCCAAATTTTAAGTTCTTCGCACTCAAATATATTATTTAATGGAAAACTTGTTCGAATCTTAGTATCATCTATATTTCCATATACTGCTCTTAATGGTTTGAATGCTTCTAACTTTTCTACTACTTCCATAGAACCAATATCTCCTGCATGCCAAATTTCATCAACTTCTTTGTAATAGTCAAATATCTTTTCATCTAAATAACTATGAGTGTCCGACAACAAACCTATTCGAGTCATTTCTATATTTTATTAATTTAATATCTAATTTTTTGAAAAAAAAAATTATGACTTCTTTTAGAATGATGCGTAAAAATGAAAAATATAAATAACATTTCCCAACAAAAATTTTAATTTCGCACTAAGTAGGAATATTACCATTCCTAAGATTTCAGAAAAATCATTCTTAGAAAAATTTTATATTATGAATAAATTAGTTGCTAATGCTCAAGAAGCCACCAAAGATATAGAATCAGGTATGACTTTGATGCTCGGCGGTTTTGGGTTATGTGGTATTCCTGAAAATTGTATTGCTGCTCTAGTCAACAAAGGAATTAACAATCTGACCTGTATCTCTAATAATGCAGGTGTTGATGATTTTGGATTAGGTTTACTTTTACAAAAGAAACAAATCAAAAAAATGATTTCATCTTACGTAGGTGAAAATGATGAATTTGAAAGACAGATGTTAAGTGGTGAATTAGAAGTAGATTTGATTCCTCAAGGTTCTTTAGCTTCTCGTTGTCAAGCAGGTGGTGCTGGTGTTCCTGCATTTTTCACTCCTGCAGGTTACGGTACCGAAGTCGCTTTTGGGAAAGAGGTTCGTTACTTCAATGGAAAACCTCATATCCTTGAACATGCACTTACTGCCGACTTCGCAATAGTCAAAGCATGGAAAGGTGACCGTTATGGAAATCTTGTTTTTAAAGGTACGGCTAGAAACTTCAATCCTCTTATGGCAATGGCTGGAAAAATCACCATCGCCGAAGTTGAAGAATTAGTAGAACCGGGAGAACTCGATCCTAACTTTGTTCATACTCCTGGAATTTTTATTCAAAGAATTTTTCAAGGAGAAAAATATGAAAAACGAATTGAGCAAAGAACGGTAAGAGTGAGAAATGAAGAGTAGATAATATTAATCTTCTCTTCTTTTCTTTTATGATTTCAAAATTTTAATTATTTCACCTGCCTACTGGCAAAGTAGGTTATCAATTTTTCATTAAAATGTTAGATAAAAAAGGTATTGCTAAAAGAATCGCTCAAGAGTTACAACATGGTTGGTATGTCAATTTAGGTATTGGTATTCCGACTTTGATTGCTAATTATATTCCTAAAGGAATCGATGTGGAGTTCCAATCTGAAAATGGAATTCTTGGAATGGGACCTTTTCCTTTTGAGGGAGAAGAAGATGCTGATATGATAAATGCAGGAAAACAAACTATCACTCCAATGCCCGGTGCTTCGATTTTTGATTCTGCAACTAGCTTTGCAATGATCAGAGGTCAGCATATTCAATTGACTGTTTTGGGTGCTATGGAAGTTGCTGATAATGGAGATATTGCCAATTGGAAAATCCCTGGCAAAATGGTAAAAGGAATGGGCGGTGCAATGGACTTAGTAGCTTCGGCTGATATTTTATTGTCGCTATGATGCACACTAATAAAAGAGGAAAAAGTAAATTGCTTCGCCAATGTAGTCTTCCTTTGACTGGTGTTAAATGTGTAAAGAAAGTGGTTACTAATTTAGCCGTTTTGGATATTACGCCTGATGGTTTTAAATTAATTGAACGTGCTCCAGGTGTCTCTGTTGAAGATATTCAAAATGCTACAGAAGGTCGATTGATTGTGGAGGGAGATATTCCTGAGATGGTTATTGATTGATTTTTATAATTAAAAATGAAAAATTGAAAATTACGCTAACTCAAAATTTTCAATTTTTCATTTTCAATTTTCAATTTTACTTAGATTGCGCAGCCAACTTCGCCGCTCTTCTCTTCGCTTTCATTTCCTTAAAATAATCAGAGAAAATAGCTCGTGCAATCATCAACTTCATAATCTCATTAGTACCTCCATATATTCTAGAAACTCTAGCATCTGCATACATTCGAGTAATTGGATATTCCCACATATAACCATAACCACCAAACAACTGTAAACACTCATCCAACATTTTTCCTTGCATATCAGTAGATGCATATTTAGCCATCGAAGCTAATTCAGGAGTCAATTCCTTACGTGCCAAAAGCTCTGTACACTTATCTACAAATGCAGTATTAATTTCCAATTGAGTAGCTACTTCTGCTAACTTAAATTGAGTATTTTGAAATGCGCAAATAGGTTGTTTAAATGCAGTTCGCTCTTGTGTATATTGAGTCGTCAATTCCAACGCACCTCTTACTGCACCTATCGCTTGAATCGCAATAGTCAATCTTTCTCTAGGCAATTCTTGCATCATATAAATAAATCCTTTTCCCTCCTCTCCTATCAAATTCTCTTTAGGAACTTTTACATTATCAAAAAACAACTCGCAAGTATCACTCGTTTTTAATCCTAATTTTTTGAATGGTTTCCCTTTCGTAAATCCTTCTAAATCAGCATCAATAATGATAAGACTAATTCCATTTTCCGTCTTACAAGCGGTCAATGTAAAATCAGAAGTATAACCGATTGTTATAAAAGTTTTACTTCCACTTATCACATAATGATCGCCCATATCTTTAGCCGTAGTTCGTATCGCTTGGACATCACTTCCCGTACTTGGTTCTGTCATTCCTAACGAACCGATACATTCCCCCGTAGCCATTTTTGGTAAATATCTTTGCTTAATTGCTTCGCTTCCATGTTTTTGAATATATGGAATCACTATATCAGAGTGCATAGAAATACCTGGACTATCTGCCCCTGTTTTTGCAAACTCTTCAATCGCAATGGCACTATAACTAAAATCTAAACCTGAACCTCCGTAAGCAGGATCAAGGGTCAATCCTAACAATCCTAACTCTCCTGCTTTCAACCATGCTTCTCTCGAACAGGCTGTGTTTTCTTCCCACTCTTCTCGATGAGGCTCTACTTCATTTTTAAAATATTCTCGAACGGTATCTCGAAGCATTTGATGTTCTTCTGTTGCGTAAACATCTCTAGGTAATTGAATACTTGAATTCATATCTTATTTATTTTTTAAAATTTTACAATGGGTATTTTAACTCTTTTAACTCTTCGAGTTTTTTATTTTTTAAAAATATAAAAACTCAAGGAGTCTATTATTTTATTTCATTATGACATTAAAGTTCATTCTAAGGAACGATAAAAGTATAATTATATTAGTGACCGTCAGCCGTCAACCGTTGGTCGTCAGCCGAAAAAAACAATTAATATTCTATTGATCTAAAATCATTTCATCTGTTGAAGTGACTAAAGCAGGTACTAAATGTTTCTCTATAAATTTACGTGTATCCATAGCACTTTGTTCAGGTATTTCTTCCATAGGAATATGTCCTGCATTTTCGTAAATTATCAATTCAGCGTCTTCAATATCTTTTGCAAATTTATGAGCATTTTTAACAGGCACCCATTCATCCTGCGCTCCCCACATGATCAAGGTTGGAGTTTTTATCGAAGCGATTTCTTTATGATCAACAAGCTCTTCATCATTTACTCTATCAACGAATGCTTGACGATTTCCTTCTCTTAAATATAAATCATAATAACGATCTACAACTTTGTCCGTCACCAAATCATCATTATGATAAACCTCTTTCATACTTTTATAAAAAAGTGATTTAGGAGTTACTGAAAGTAAAAATTTACTCGTCAATTTATTCTGAGCTAACTTAAATGCTAACGGTGGTTCTTTATCCATTGGATAACCAATCGCATCTATAAGCACAAGACTTTTCACTTTGTTTGGAAAAAGTGTGGCGTACTTCCAAGCGATTCCTCCACCTAAAGAGTTACCTGCCATTGAACAACTTTCAATTCCTATTTTCCCTAAAAACTGATCTACAAATTTTGCATAATAATCTAAAGTATATTCTCGCTGCGGATTAGGTCCTGTCAATCCAAAAGCAGGAATATCCATGCTGATAACTTTATAATCTTTTTCTAAAATTTTTGTCCACTCTTCCCAAGTGTGAACAGATGCACCTGTACCATGAATCAAAACTAAAGGTTCGCCTTCGCCATTGATTCTATAATGAACAGACATTCCATCCATCTCTAAAAATTGAGAATTATCATACGCCCATTTTTCTTTTAATTCTTCAACTGATTTATCAGCAGCATAATTCATCCAACTGTAACCGACAAAACATAACAATATAATTACAAAAATACTTGATAAGATTTTTAATGCTCGTTTCATGATAAAATTGTTATTATTAGTTTGTACAAATTAGAAAAATTCGGGTGCATAACAAATTGTCAAAACGTTATAAGTTATTCTTTTACCGTTCCTATGGATAGGATTTTATTATATCAAACTGCCACAAATGATAACGATAGT
>JALZVK010000203.1 GCA_023301005.1 Saprospiraceae bacterium
AAAAAGGGAAATAGGGAAGACGGATTTGAGAAGTAAGAAGTTTGACGAACATTCTTGTTTGCCCTTAATTCTATCTCTTACTTCGTAAGATTTTTATTTATTTAAAATACAAAACATTCAGAATGAATGAATTGAATAAATCGAAAAAAAGTTCACTCGTCAAACTTCTAAAATCTCAAATCCGTCTTCCCTTTTTCCCTTATTCCCATACCTATTTCCCTTATTCTAATGACTATGGTTGTGACCGCTATGATCGTGCCCACTATGGTCATGTCCATCATGACTGTCAGTTGCTTTTTTTGCTTTTTTATTAGCGATATAATCCATACCACAATCATGGCAAATTCCCATTTTATCACCTCCACTACCTGCGCAATACATTGGGCAAATAAAAGCTGAAGTATATTCAGGTCCATCTTTAGAAACTTCTTGAGTCTCTTGAGTTTTGTCTGTAGTACCGCTTCCGCAAGACATCATCAATGAAGCTAAAGCCAAAAAGAGAATTGGTAAAACTAATTTTAAATTATTCATAATTGATTTATTTTATTAGGTGTAAATAGAATTTGTGTAAATCGAAAAATCAGAACTTAATAATTCCAATAAGCAGTTTTTATAGTTGAATTGGAACCATCAAGATGAGTCCATGCAAAGATAATTTTATCTTTTGTTTTTTCAATTTGTGGAAAACCACTTTTTCTAGAATTACTTGAAGGAGAGATAGTTACAGTTTTTTCTTTTTTATTTTTTTGAGAAATTTGAGCAAGTTTTATTTCTGCACCTTCACCGACTTGTTCTAACCAACTTACTAAAGCTGTATTTTCTAACAATACAATTCCGACTCTTCCAATTGGATTCCCATCATCAATTCTTATCGGAGATTTGAAGGTAGAATTATGATTATCATAAAATGCAACATTGACTTGTGCGGTACTATCAGCTTGGGTGTACCATGCAATTGCGGTGTTATTTTTATTGGAATATAAGCTTGGACCATTGACAGGACAACCTGCGATTTTCCAATGATCTTGATGAACTGTTGAAGAAGAACTCCAATTGCCATTTGTTTTTTGAATAAAAGAAATATCTCTGATTTCATCAATTGAACGATCTCGATAAGCTACAAGAGTCTTGTTATTAGTAATAGTTGCAGTAGTTTGACAGCAATCGCAAATGCGATTATCTAATTCTTTTTCTTCAAATAAATTTCCCTCAATATCAAAAGTAGCAGTTCTTAAAGTCATAGCACCACCGTGACCATGACCGTGACCATCATCGTCTTTTGGTTTTTTATCTGATTCAATTTTTGTAAAACGACCATCCAACCAAGTGGCAAATATTTTTTCATCATCTGTAGGAAGCATTGTTACAAAACCATGTTCAGCAGCAACTCCATCAGTATGAATGATAAATGATTTGCTCCAAGTGTTACCTCCATCTTTCGATTGTGAAATATGAATATCATAATCGTAAGTACCTTCTGCTCGTTTGGCTAACCAATGTGCAGCCAGATGATTTTCGTTATTTTTATAAACGACTAAAGATGGGAAATCCGCCCAGTTGACAAACCAATCAGAGCCTCTAGATATTTCAATTGGAGTAGTCCAATTTAGATTTTCTAATTTTGAAAACATCAAAGCGTTAGTCGTATCATTGATATACTCTACCCAACTTAAATAGGTTTGACCTTGTTCTGATACAAACAAATTGGGTTCGCCTCCGCTTTTCACAGGACTTGCGATAGGAGTTAAATTAAAGTTGTCGAGAGAGAAAGATGTGGTTTTTTCTGATTGGCAGCTAAAATGTAAAACTATTGTTATAAAGAATAATGTTTTTTTCATTTAGTCCATTAATTTACCTCGTAAAAACTATATCTCTTTCGCTACTCAATGCTTCATTATAAGTATAACCATCATAATCAAAACCTATCAAATGTTCTGGTTGAGTGATTTTATTTTTGATGATATAATGGCACATCATACCTCTTGCTTTTTTAGCGAAGAAAGCAACGATTTTGAATGCTCCATTTTTATCTTCTTTAAAATGAATATTATATAAATCTCCTTTGAAGTTTTTAGGTTGTAAAACTGAAAAATATTCTTTCGATGCTAAGTTGATGATAGCATTTGATTTAGAAGATTTTAGATCTTTATTGATAGTCTTAGTGACTTTGTCTCCCCAAAATTCATAAAGATTTTTACCATTATCGTTAGCTAATTTAGTTCCCATTTCAAGTCGATAAGCTTGCATCAAATCTAATGGTCTGAGTACTCCATACAGCCCTGATAAAATACGAAGATGCGATTGAGCAAACTCTATATCTTCAGCATCAAAACTATCAGCATCCAAACCTGTATAAACATCTCCTCGAAAAGCAAGGAATGCTTGTTTCGAATTTTTTAAATTAAAAGGTGTTTTAAAACTTTGGTATCGGTCTCTATTTAGGTCGGCAATTTTATCACTTACTTTCATCAGTTTTTTTATATCAGCTGATGATTTGTTTTTTAAAATATCTATAAGTGTCTGACTTTCAGTCAGAAAGCGAGGTTTTGATTTTTTCTTTAAATCGGTTGAATCAAAATTTAAGGTCTTCGCTGGGGAAATTAATAAAAGCATATGTTTAATTTAATTTTTCTATAAACAAATGCAAAGGTGCGAAGTTTAAAAATTTTAAAGAAAGATAATAGGAAGTTTTTGAGAAGAGATTTTAAAAAATTTTGAGAATGTTTAGTTAGCGATAGCATGATCTAATTCTAAAGCATTTTCTTTAGAATCAGCTTTCAGAGTTTTATTTACAGAAAAGAAAAATGTGGTTCCTTCTCCATAAGTAGATTCCACCCAGATTTCACCTTTATGTTGATTGACAACTTCCTTACATAGTGCTAATCCAATTCCAGTTCCTTCAAATTCATTTGAGTTATGAAGTTTTTGAAAAAGGTTAAAAATTCTATCATGAAACTCAGGTTTGATTCCAATACCATTATCTTCAATAGAAAACAAAAAAGCATCTTTTTTGTCAATACATTTAATATGAATAGTTGGTGTTTTATCTTTTTCCATAAATTTAATTGCATTGGAAATAAGATTTTGGAAGAGCTGTTTTAAGCGAGAGTTATCTCCCACTAATTCATGAGGTAAATTGTCAATATGAATATTCACATCTTTCTCATCTATATCTGCTTTTAATTCTTTAATGACAGTATCTAACAATGTATTTACATTTAGAATTTCAAAAGATTTATTTTGAGAATTTACTTTTGAAAAAACTAATAAACTTTCAATAAGATTCCCCATGTTTTTAGATGCATTGATAATGAAATCAAAAAACTCTAATTCTGTTTCATCTAATTTCCCATTAGCGCGCCGAACTAGTAATTGTGAATAACTTGTTATTGTTCTTAAAGGAGCTTTCAAATCATGAGAAGCCATGTATGCAAAATTCTCTAATTGATTGTTACTTTTAATATATTTTTTAAGGTCAGCATTTTTTGTATTGAGTTCATCAAGTGTTTTTTGAATCATTTCTTCTTGAGCCTTTTTCTCAGTAACATCGAGAATAGAACAATTGGTATTTATAAAAATTCCATTTTCATCGTAAGTTCCAGCTATAAAAACAACGGTATGTAATGGATGACCATCTTTTCTTTGGAATGTTTTATCGTAGGTAAATTGATTGATATTTTTAACCTTTAACTGTTCCAATTTTTCATGGAATAAAGAATTTTCTTGAAGGCAATACGTAAGTATTTTTTCTTTGATTATTTCGTCTTTGGTGTAACCTATCATTTGACAAAATGCAGGGTTAACATCTAGTACTTCTGCTTCACCATCTAATACAATCATTCCCAAAAGATTGTTTTCAAATTGAGTTCTATATCTTTTTTCAGATAATGTTAAGTGTTTTTTATTCTTTAAATTAATGTCAATAGTTTTTCTGTACATCAGAACTAAAGCGATAATTTTATATAGGAAAAGAACACAGAATAATATTATTCTAAAAGATTGTACTTCATGATTTTCAAATGAAGAATTAGTTATATAAATTTTACTACATAAAACAGAGAGACTTAAACCAATTAGAATATATATTATAAAATAAGTTAGGGTGTTTTTTTCATTATCTACAAAATAGATAAAGAATGAGATACTGATAGGAATTAAAAATAAAGAAAAGTAAGGAGATTGTATTAAAAAGGTGGTGATACAAATCATACCTAAATAATATAATTGTGTAATGAAAACAGCCTTTTTATAATTTCCTAAATAGTGAAGATATAAACAACCAATAGCCACGGAAGCACATATTAATGATATAAAACAGTAAGAGATAAAAAACTTGTTGAACAAGTAAAATAAATTTACAACTAGAGGTAGGAACATAGCTAAGAGACAATCAAAATTGAATAGTTTCTTACTTTGTTGTTGTAAAGGCGAAGCATTTTCATCTACTCCAACCGATAATATATTTAGAAAGAGTTCTTTCATTATTTAGCATAAATATTCTATTCCTTTGTTAAACTATTCAAATTGTTTTGAATAAGCTTGACTGCTTAAATAGAATTGGAGTTTCAATTATATTAAGTAAATAAAGTTGGGAAAAAAATAGGGAGTGAAAATAATTTAACGTGGTAGTATCGAAGATGGTTTCTTCAGTTCAAAAAATAATCCAAAAAAATAAAAAAATAAAAAAGCGAAATTTTGTGACTAGGCAATTCCTTCCCATTCAGCATAGAACTGCTTTAAATATTGCTCCATAAACTCATGACGATTCGCAGCCATTTTTTTACCAGTAGGCGTACTCATTCTTTCTTTGAGCAATAATAATTTTTCGTAAAAATGATTAATTGTAGGAGCATTACTTTTTTTGTATTCCTCTTTTGTCATATTGAGTTGAGGCGGAATATTAGGATCGTACACTGCTCTATTTTTAAAACCTCCATAATTGAAAGTCCTTGCTATTCCAATTGCACCTATCGCATCAAGTCGGTCAGCATCTTGCACCACAGCTAGTTCGGGCGAACCAAATTTCTTTTCAAAATTTCCTCCACCAAAAGAAATATTTTGAATGATTAGAATGATATGTTCTATTATTTTTTCATCAACATTTATCGACTCTAAAAAAGCTTTAGCTTTTTTTGGTCCAATCGTTTCATCACCATTATGAAATTTGGAATCTGCGATGTCATGAAGCAATGCTCCTAATTCCACTACGAGCTGATTGACAGGTTCGGTTTTGGCAATTTGTTTTGAGGTTTTCCAAACTCGATAAATGTGCCACCAATCGTGACCGCCTTCGGCATTCTTTAATTCTTCTTTGACGTAGTTGACAGTTTGTTCGATTATTTTAGATTGTTCCATGTTGAATGTCTTGAATATTAGTTTCAATGATTTGAGAAAAGTTACTACTCAATCCAATGTCGAGTTGTATTTTAATTTCAGCCTCCCAATATATTTGGAAATCACCTGTTTCAAATGAAGGAGGAACTTCATATTCAGGAAATTTAAAAATAAAATCTTCTGTTTTTGATGGATGCCTTTTTTCTTGTTTTCCAGATCTATAAAAAGTATGAGTATGCGTAGATGAACTTGTACCTCTGTCATCAACTACTTTTTCTACGACAATATAATTGACTTCAAATTTTCTAATTCGTTTATTATTTTTTGAAAAATTAAAACTCATTAGAAAACTATCTTCTTCCATATTCTCAACATTGAAACCAATTTGACCAATTATATTCATCTTATAATAATGTGGAATTACAAACATAATAAAAAGTAAAAATGAAATCGAACCTATAATAAGATAGGTAGATGAATGTTCCATTTTATGAAGGATAAAGAATGGAATAATAGTTCCTAATATAAATATTAGCCAAGGAACCCAACTTGATGATTTTAAAGATTGGGGTTGATTAAGTACGGCATAAGGTTGCGAAGATTGGATAATAGTTAAGTCAAATTCTTTCGAGAGAAATTTATCAGGATTGAAAGCACTTAGGAGTTTAAAACCTTTTACTAATTCTTTTCGGAGATGTTTATATGAGCTATCTTGTAACTCAATAAATGTCTTGACTTTCCAATTAAACTTGATATTTTTTCCATGATAAGAGCCTGGCAAGGCTCCAATTATTTCTATGTCCAAACGATACTCTTCACCTTTTAATAAAGTTTGATTACTGATTAATGTTTTCTTTGAGGCAACTTTAGTTATAACTGAAGTACGCCCTCTTCCTTCCATAATCAATTGAAAACCAAACTGATATACATCAAGGTTTTCTTTAGGTGTGATAACAATAATACCTTTTCTGATTTCTCCTACTTCGAGTTCGTAGTTACCATCTTCAATAATTATTTGGGTATCTAAAAAATCATTTTGCATATACGGTTATTCAAAGTTTTCATAAAGGTGATTGAGAATACCTCTAAAGTCGTCTCCAAATTTATGCATTAATTGATAAAGGAAAGATTCATTGATATGAATTTTTTCAACATTGGGCGTTAGTAGTGCTAATCGAATTCTATTTTCTATTACGGTAACTAATACTTCTTTTTCTAAACCTTTAAAATAAAAAGATTGATATGCTCTTCGAGCATATTTATATTCTAAAAAACGAGTAATGTGAGTAGTCAAAATAACTTTATCTATTTTCTTGAAAATTTCAATTCGCTTGCGAAAGGAAAGATGATGCATACTGTCGACAAAAACTATTTTGTGTTCAAAATACTCTTTTGGAAATGTATTGTTATGAAGCGTTAAATGAAGAATAGGATGTTCGGGGAAGTATTGTTGCAAATAAGTCAGGTGAGTTGTTTTGCCTCTTCCTTTTTTTCCTACTAATTCGATGATGGTAGGAGAGGAGTCGGAAATAAGTGATTTGATTTTTTCAAAATGAGATTTAGGAACAATTATATTTCTTAACTCATTAGGAGTGATTCCTCCAAAAGGATTAAAACGGAAATTCAGATTTTGGTTAAGAAATATGGAAGGCATTTTAAATTAATTCAGAATGTTGAAAATTTCGCTAATGAAGTACATTAAGATTTTGACAAACAGTACGACCTCTCTGAGGTCGGTATATCTTT
The DNA here is from genome assembly GCA_023301005.1 of Saprospiraceae bacterium. Lineage (GTDB taxonomy): Bacteria > Bacteroidota > Bacteroidia > Chitinophagales > Saprospiraceae > CAJQQY01. Next base: position 7,081 of record JALZVK010000203.1, read on the forward strand.
TTAATTTAAAATCTAACATACTTTGACCATGCTGTGGTCATCGAATAATTTTGAATGACCACGGCGTGGTCAAAGTATGTTAGTAAAAAGTAAATCAATGTTTCTGACCTCAGAGAGGTCATACTGTTTTTTAAAATCTTAAA
>JALZVK010000204.1 GCA_023301005.1 Saprospiraceae bacterium
TGCGAAAGCAAAAAAATCAAGTTTAGAAATGTATCAATTTTATATACAGTCTTGATTTTTTTGTAACTTTTTTCATCAGGAAAAAAGTTAAGTTAGAAGATTTGGTTTGCGTAATTTGAGGTAGTTAGATAAAATACAATTACTATTATTTAACTACTTAAGCACTATGAAAAATCCATTTCAAAAAAACCATCAACCATAACGAATAATAGATAAGATCATGCAAATAATATTTGCACCTATATATAGGTGTAAAAAAGAAATAGATTGCAGTCATAAGCTTAACAACAAATTTGACTATTCAGATGAGAGAGGAGAGAACAGAGAGAATTAAGATCGATAAAATTGGATATTAATAAATCTCTTTTCTCTCAATAAAATGGTCTCTATTCTCTCTTCTAAATAGTCAGGCTAAACTAAAACTATTTCTATTTCAACTTTAAAAAATTTCCCGCTATGTTTGTACGTTCTATTTTCTCCAACCTAACAGATAAATACTTTAAATCTTTTATTTTTAATCTCATTCCATTCAAAACCAAAAAAGCATTCAAAATGAAAAACCTACATTTCCTTTTCATTGCAGTTCTTGCAACGATTACAATCAGCAGTTTTTCTTCTTGCAAACAAAATATCGAAGCCAAAGAAATGGACGAAAGCATAAAGAATTATGTGTACGCCTATACTTCAGGTTCGATTTCAAAAGCTGACCCAATTCGAATTCAATTAACTAATTCCGTCGAAAGTCGTTTCGTCGGAACTGTAGTGGACAAAAATTTAATTGCCTTCAAACCTTCCATAAGTGGAAAAGGAAAATGGGAAGATGCGCAAACAATTGTCTTTCAACCTGATGGAAATCTAAACTCCAATACTAAGTACTTATGCAAATTGTCACTAGGGGAAATCTTCGATGATGTACCTACGGCAGCGAATACTTTTGAATTTAATTTTCAAACGAAGGAACAACATTACTTTATCAAAATTGAAGGATTGAGAAATGACCCTTCGGGAAATGAGCGAAAAAAACAATTGATAGGTTGGATAAATACTGCCGACATTGCTGATGCAAATTTGGTAGAAAAATTAGTAGCTGCCAAACAAAATGGAAAAGTGTTGCCGATGAGTTGGGAACATTTGGAAGGCGGAATTAAAAACACTTTTGTCATAGAAGGTGTCGAAAGGGGAGAAGAAGTCTCTGAAGTAGAAGTGTTTTGGGATGGAGAACCAATGAACATTGAAAAGAAGAGTTCTAGAAAAATAGAAGTTCCTGCTTTGGGCGAATTTAAAGTTACTGATGCAAAAGTTATCAAAGGAGATAAATCTCATATCGTTTTATATTTTTCAGATCCAATTAACAAATCGCAAGATTTGACAGGTCTAATTTCTATCAAAGGATTGAGTGGGGAATTAGATTTTTTGATTGACGGTTCGCAAGTAAAAGTGTATCCAAAAAATAGAGGCGCAGGAACGATGACTGTAAAAGCTGCAACTGGTATCCTAAGTACAGGCGGAAATAAAATGAAAAAATCGAGCGAATGGCAATTAATTTTTGAACAAATAAAACCACGTGTACGTCTTGTTGGAAATGGAGTAATTATGCCTAACTCTAATGGATTGATGTTTCCATTTGATGCGGTTAATTTGAACTATGTAGATGTCGAAGTACTCAAAGTTTTTAATAATAATATTCTTCAGTTTTTACAAAATAATGATTTTAGCGGCAGCCGTAGAATGAATCAAGTTGGTCGAATCATTTTACAAAAACAAGTTCGGCTTGCCGAACTAAATCCTGAAGGAGAAGCAAAAAATTGGACGCACTATGCTTTGGATTTGAGTGACTTGATTAATGATGATCCACATGCCATCTATCAAGTGAGTCTAGGATTCCGACCTGAGTATTCAACTTTTACTTGCGCTACTGCTGAGGCAAATGCAAGTGATAATACAACTACTGTACAAGATCCATTTGCTGATAATGATGAGGAAAAATTTGAAACGATTTGGAATATCTACAACTACAATTACGAAGGTTATGATTATGATCATCGTAATGATCCTTGCTTCCCTGCTTACTATAATAACAACCGATTTGTAAGAAGAAATGTCTTGGCTTCTGATATGGGCATCTTAGCAAAGAAGGGAACAGACAATAATTTTATGTTTGCTTTGACTGATTTGAGAACGACTGAACCGATGGGAAATGTTGAATTAGAATTTTATGATTACCAACAACAGTTGATGAAATCAACTCAAACAGATGGCAAAGGAATGGCTGTAATTCAATTGGATGAAAATCCATTTGTCGTTGTCGCTAAGAAAAATAATCAACGTGGATATTTAAAATTATATGATCAAAATTCCTTACCACTTGGGCGATTTGATGTAGGTGGAAGTTATGCGCAAAAAGGATTGAAAGGTTTTATGTATGGAGAACGAGGCGTATGGCGACCTGGTGATTCTATTTTCTTAAATTTTATTTTGGAAGACAAAACAGATAAGTTACCACCAAATCATCCTGTAACTTTTGAACTCTATGATGCACGTGGTCAACTGAAAGAAAAACGCACCGTACTCGATAATGTCAATGATGTGTATGCGTTGCATACTTCTACTGATGCGGATTCCCCTACGGGAAATTGGCGAGCGATTGCAAAAGTGGGCGGCGCAACATTTACCAAAAACCTAAAAGTCGAAACAGTCAAACCTAACCGACTCAAAATCAATATGGATTTTGGAAAAGAGAAATTAAAATCAACGGATGAAAAACTAAATGGAAACTTACAAGTCAATTGGTTGCACGGCGCACCTGGTTCCAACTTAAAAGCAAAAGTGGAAATGCAATTGGTTAATACGAGTACTTACTTTAAAGAGTTCAATGATTTTTCATTTAAAGATCCAACTCGAAAATTTAACCAAAAACCTCAGACCATCTACGATGGATCTTTAGATGAAAATGGAAAAACGGCAGTACAAGCAGAACTCTATATTAAAGATGCAGCCGTCGGAAAAATGAAAGCAAAATTTAAAGTACGTGCATTTGAAAAAGGTGGAGATTTTAGTGCTAACCAATTTTCGATTGATTACGATCCTTATGATAGTTACACAGGTGTGCGAGTTCCGTTGAATAAATATCATCAACGTCGTATCGAAGTGGACAGAGATGGAAAGTTAGATTTCGTTGCTGTTGATGGCGAAGGGAAAGCGATCAAAGGACGAAAGTTGAGTGTTGGATTATATCGAGTGAATTGGAGATGGTGGTGGGACAGTCATGATAATGATTTGATGAAATATAATAGTGCGGTACATAATTTAGCATTAGAAAAAAGAAATGTAATAACAGACGAAAATGGAAAAGCAGATTGGACGATCAAAGTCAATGATTGGGGCAGATATATGGTTAGAGTTTGCGATGATGAAAGTGGACATTGTTCGGGAACTTTCTTTTATTCAGGTTACCCGTGGTATGATGATGTAGGCGATGATGACGACTCTTATGCGAATGAACAAATGCGTCAAGCTGCTTCGATGTTAGCATTTGTTTCTGATAAAGAAAAATATAATGTAGGCGATCCTGTGAAGTTAAGCATCCCTGCAAATGAAGCTGGACGTTGTTTGGTTTCGATTGAAAATGGTTCTCGAATTGTAGAAACGTATTGGATAGAAACGAAAGAAGGGGACAACGAATTTACATTTTATGCGCAACCTGAAATGACGCCGACCGTCTATGCGCATGTCACGATGATACAACCTCATGCACAAGTGAAAAATGATTTGCCGATACGTATGTACGGTGTTATACCAGTTCATGTAGAAGATAAAAAAACTCGTTTGCATCCTGAATTAAATATGCCAGAAGAGTTAAAACCTGAAGAAACATTTACCTTAAAAGTATCTGAGCAAGATGGCAAAGCGATGGCTTATACCGTAGCGGTGGTTGATGATGGTCTGTTGGATTTGACTGGTTTTAAAACTCCAAATCCTTGGAATACTTTTTATGCAAGAGAAGCACTCGGTGTGAAAACTTGGGATGTGTACGATCAAGTCCTCGGAGCGTATGGTGGAAAAATGGAAAGCATTCTAAGTATCGGTGGTGATGGTGAAGTGAATCCTGGAGCTGATAAAAAAGCGAATCGTTTCAAACCTGTAGTCGTTCACCTCGGTCCTTTTTATTTGAAAAAAGGTCAAACCGCAACACATAAAATTACAATGCCGAATTATGTTGGTTCGGTAAGAACGATGATAGTTGCAAGTAAAGATGGTGCTTACGGTAACTCAGAAAAGACAACGCCTGTAAGAAAACCGTTGATGATGTTGGCGACTTTGCCAAGAGTGTTAGGACCTGGCGAAACATTGAAATTACCTATCGACATTTTTGCAATGGATAAAAAAGTCAAAAATGTAAATATCAAAATTCAAGAGACAAGCGGCTTAGTAGAACTCGTAGGCGGTAATACGCAAAGTCTTTCTTTTTCAAAAATAGGAGACCAAATGGCAACATTTGATATTCGAGTAAAAGAGTCGATTGGTGTTGCTAATTTTAAAATGATTGCAACTGGTGCAGGTGAAACGGCAACTCAAAATATAGAAATACAAGTACGGAATCCAAATCCTTATGTAACCGAAGTGGTAGAAAAAATTCTACAACCTGGAGAAGAATGGTCGCCAACTTACGAACCTGTCGGAGTAGGTGGAACGAACTCTGGGACGATGGAAATTTCAAATATTCCTCCAATTGATTTGGGTCGACGATTGAGATATTTGATTCGCTATCCGCATGGTTGTGTGGAACAAACGACCTCTGGTGCGTTTCCGCAACTTTACGTAAATAAATTGTTAGACATTGATGAAAAAACTAAAAAACGAACGGAACGAAATATCCGTGCTGCCATCACACGACTAAAAAGATTCCAAACTTCGGAAGGTGGTTTGGCATATTGGCCAGGCAATAGAGAGGTGTCTGATTGGGGAACAAATTACGCAGGACATTTTTTACTCGAAGCAAAAGCATTGGGTTATCAGTTGCCTGTCAACTTTGAAGATGGATGGGTAAAGTATCAAAAGAAGCGATCGAGAAATTGGGTGAACAATATGGAAAATCGAACCTATGGTGATTACTATGATCGTTCATGGTATTTAAAACAAAATCAATTAGACCAAGCTTATCGCTTGTATGTTTTGGCTCTTTCGGGAAATGCGGAATTGGGTGCCATGAATCAACTGCGTGAAATTAAAAATATGTATTCCGTTGCTCGATGGAGATTGGCAGGTGCGTATGCGTTGGCAGGGAAACCTGAGGTCGCTCAACAAATCATCGAGGGCGAATCAACGGAGGTCAAAGACTATCGAGGATTGTCTTACAGCTATGGTTCGGGTACTCGTGATGAAGCGATGATATTGGAAGTGCTAACTCAAATGAACGATGTCAATCGAGCGGGCGGAATGGCTAAACGAATTGCAGAACGAATGAATTCCGAACGATGGATGAGTACACAAACTGTTGCGTACAGTCTGATGGCGATTGGAAAATTTGTAGGTGATAATGCAGCAGGTAAGGATTTTACTTTTACTCATAAAATTGCAAATAATAATTCTATCAATGCAGGTTCGAGTAAGCCAATGGTTCAATTGGATGTGCCTGTTGATATGACAACGAATAGAAAAGCATATATCAAAAATACTTCGAATGGAGTTTTATATGCTCGCTTAGTGACGACAGGTCAGCCTCTTATTGGCGATGAAAAAGAGGAAGATAGTAATCTACGTATGAGCATTGTTTATAAAGATATGAAGGGTGGAAAAATTGACCCTGCGTACCTCGCTCAAGGAACGGACTTTGTAGCTGAAGTTACGATTACGAATCCTGGTTACAGATATAGAATGGAGGAAATGGCATTGAGTCAGGTGTTCCCTTCGGGTTGGGAAATTCATAATTCTCGAATGAATAATATGAATGCTTTTCCAAATTCTACGACTCCTGAGTATCAAGATATTCGCGATGATAGAGTGTTGACTTACTTTGATATTTATAGAGGAAATAATCATACGCAAACTTATCGAGTACAACTGAATGCTGCTTATCAAGGGAAATATTATTTACCGACAATTTATTGCGAAGCAATGTATGATGATAATATTTTTTCGAGAAAGCCTGGGAGATGGGTGGAAGTTGGGAATCCTGACGCGGGGGTTAATATGGAGTCGGGAGGTTTGTAATTTTTTTTAACACATAGAACACAGTAGGCACATAGTCTTCATTCTTGTTTGAAGAAAAACTATGTGCCTATTGTGTTTTAAAAATAAAGAGTCGAGATGAGTTTTATTTTTTTAACACATAGAAC
>JALZVK010000205.1 GCA_023301005.1 Saprospiraceae bacterium
TTTAAGAAATAAATAAACAATAATACAAATGGCAAATCAGGACGATCAGTTTAAAAAATTAGTTTCTCATTGTAAAGAGTATGGTTTTATTTTTCAATCAAGCGAAGTATATGATGGCTTGGCTGCTGTTTATGATTATGGTCCTTACGGAGTAGAACTAAAAAATAATATCAAAAAATATTGGTGGATGTCAATGGTCCAAATGCACGAGAACATTGTAGGAATTGATGCTGCAATTTTTATGGATCCAAAAACATGGCAAGCATCGGGACATATTGCAGCTTTTAGCGATCCTATGATTGATAATAAAGATTCGAATAAAAGGTATCGAGCTGATCAGCTAGTGGAAGAATATGTGGAGAAAAAGGTAATGAAAAAAGCCAATAAAGAAATTGAAAAAGCACGGAAGCGTTTTGGAGATGCCTTCAATGAAGAAGAATATAAAACTACTAACCCTCGAGTGATGGGTTATTTAGAAAAATCAAAAACGATTTTGACTCGCTTAAATACTTCTTTGACAGAAGGTAATTTAGCAGATGTAAAAAGTTTAATTGAAGAATTAGAAATTGCTTGCCCTGAAAGTGGTTCTAGAAATTGGACAGACGTAAGAGAATTTAATTTAATGTTCAATACTCAATTGGGAACGATTGCAGGTGAAGCTGGAAAATTATATTTACGACCTGAAACAGCTCAAGGTATTTTTGTAAACTTTTTAAATGTTCAAAAAACTACTCGTCAAAAAATTCCTTTTGGAATTGCGCAGATTGGTAAAGCATTTAGAAATGAAATTGTTGCACGTCAGTTTATTTTCCGAATGCGAGAATTTGAACAAATGGAAATGCAGTTCTTTGTTCGCCCAGGTGAGCAAAAGAAATGGTACGAGTACTGGAAAGAATTTAGGATGAATTGGCATCAAGCAATTCACCCTTCTGAAAAATTACAATATCACGATCATGAAAAATTAGCATTTTATGCGGATGCAGCTTTGGATATTGAATTTGAATTTCCATTTGGATTTAGAGAATTAGAAGGTATTCATTCTCGTACTGACCATGACCTAAATGCACATCAAGAGTTGTCTGGTAGGAAATTACAATACTACGATCCAGAATTAAAAGAAAGTTATGTGCCTTATGTAGTGGAGACTTCAATTGGTGTTGACCGAATGTTTTTGGCGACTATGGCAAATGCCTTGATGGATGAAACGGTTCCTAATGCAGAAGGAAAAGATTCTACTCGAACTGTTTTAAAAGTACATCCTTCATTAGCTCCAATTAAATGTGCGGTTTTACCTTTAGTAAAAAACAATGAAGAGTTTACAACTAAGGCAAGAGCAATTTTCAATCACTTGAAATTTTCTTTTGAATGTCAATATGATGAAAAAGATTCTCCAGGAAAAAGATACCGAAGACAAGATGCGATTGGTACACCTTATTGTATTACAGTTGATGGTCAGACTTTGGAAGATAATACGGTTACGATTAGAGATAGAGATACGATGAAACAAACTCGTATAGCAATTGATGATATTGAAAAGGTAGTGTTGGAAAAAATTGATATGCGACAGTTATTAAAAACTAAAGAGTTGGCTAGTTAAAAATATTTTTATTCAAAAAATATTAAAACCTCTTGTTGAAAATTCAACAAGAGGTTTTCTTTTTGGAGTTAGCTATTTTCTATCTTATTAGCATAATTGACTTATGGATATTTTTTGAAATATTTCTTGATTTTAGATATTTTACTTCACAAGTATAAACTCCTTGCGGTACAAGTCTATTTGTTTTTATATCTCTCCCATCCCATCCTTGTACTGGATTTTGAGTTTGAAAAATAACCTCACCCCAACGATTATAAATAACCATTTCAAAAGAAATAATATTTTGAGTTTTTCCTTTTCCAAGAAAAATATCATTTACACCATCTCCATTCGGAGAAAAAGCATTGGGTAAAAAATAAGTGGATTCAGGTATTACATCAATATTATATAACAAGCTATCGACACAATTATATTGGTCATACACAGTAAGATTTATATAATGAATACCTGTGTCTTGAAAAAAATAAGTAGGTTCTTTTTCAAATGAAATGATTTGGTCATTAACTTTCCATTCCCATGCAATTGCCTCAGTAGAATGATTGACAAATTGTATTTCGGGATTTAGATTTGAAATATAATTCTCTTGCCATGAAAAATTGGCTTGTGGTCTTGGTGTTACTTTTATCCAATCATTAAAAACAGTATCAATTTGACAACCTATAGGAGAAGTAATACTTACAGAGATATTATAAATCCCTTCATCTAAATAAGTAAATTCAGGATTAGTTTCTATGCTAGATTCGCCATTACCAAAATCCCAAACAATATCATAAGTACTATCAATAGGTGTAGAAAGGTTTTCGAAGTAAACAGAAAGCGGATTACAACCTTCAAATGTACTCGGTGCAACTATGATAATTGGCGGTGCAGGTAGCCATTCAAAAATTTTAGTAACAGTATCTTTACAATTATAGTCATTTATAATTGTAAGTGTAGTCATTTGATTTCCAGGTTGTTGAAATTGATGAAATGGAAATTCTATATCACTTACTTCTCCATCTCCAAAGTCCCAATTCCATTGAGAAATATTACCTCCTTGAGAAATAGACTCATTGATAAAACTGACTTCGCCTCCTACACAAGTATCATATTCTATATCAAAAGATGCTTCTAACAATTCATTTACATTTACCAAAACATGAGCAGTATCTGAACAATCCTGAGTAGGGTTAATTATTAATTGTCCATTATAAATACCGTTGGAAGGGAAAGTAATCGTAGGATTCCACTCATAAAAAGTATCTAACTGATTATTAATTTCTATTACCCAGAATAATTCTGTGATATAATTAGAATCTATACTTTGGTTTTGGATTGTAAGTTGTGTCTCGTTACAAAGATTAAAGATATGGGTGTCATCTATAAATTCATCAGCATTAGAAATATCAGCAAAAACATGAGGAGCACAATCTTCGACATTCAATGTTATGTCAACAACTGATTTACTTAATAATTGACCATTATAATATTCTGATATACAATAGCCAACAACATATTTTCCTACGCTATCAAGAACCCCTGACATTGTTCCTGTATTAGGATCCAAAGAAATAGGAGTATTGAGACCTAATGGATATAAATAAGAATAACCTGGCTTGAACGGTAAAACTGGAAAGGGATTAAGTGGGAAGGTATCAAGACCTCCAAGTGTTTTTCCTAATGGATTACATAGGGTGTATATAAGTTGGTGACCTTCATTATCTATTTCAGTCATAGGTAAACTAAGAGGGTATCCTTTACATAAAATAGACGGAGGAGATGATTGAATGGAAGGACCACTATTCTGTAATGTTTGAGAAAGACTAGTTATCTCAGTATAATAAATACTATTACCTAATTCTGTATTTATCAAAAAAATACTTCGACAACAAAATTTCGCAACAAAAAGGTAACTATCGTTGCTTATAGGTAAATCAATAATTGTTGATAATGTAAATTTTTTTAAACAAGTGTTGGAAGGAATAGAGCTACATTCAAATACAGGATTAGGAATAGTAGTTACTGAATCTAATGACAAATCTAATGTGGAGTAAAAAGTATCTGCATTAATCAATCGAAACTCTAATGAATTAAATCCAGCAGTCGAAAAATCACATATAATATAAGTAATAAAATAAAATTTATATTTATTGGTACCTAAACTATCTCCATCTCCTAAACATTCATAATAAACATTTCCACCTTCACTCAACATAAGAGATTTAGCATTAAATGAAAAGAAGAGTAATAAGACAAGAGTTATTAACTTCTTCAATGGAGTGAAAGTAAAAACCAAGGAGTCCAATTCAATAGGACTCCTTAGTTTATTGTATTTTATATAATTTGTTGTCATGATATTATATTCGATTATTCTGTTCACGAAAAGAAATCGTAATTAACATTAAAATTGATATAACTTGAACTATTAAAAATAAGGTAAGACTAAAATTAGATTTAAAAAAAAGTGAAATCCAATTTTCCCCCTGTCCTATACCTGCTGATAATAAAACAATAACAAAAGGATAGAAGAGTGTATAACCTAAACAAAAATTAACTATAATTGAATCTAATTTATCTCCAGTTTTTTTTATCTCTAAGTGATAATAAACAAACCCCATTATTAATAAAGAACAACATATCATTCCAGTAAATAATATCAATGGAAACATTACATCGGAACTATTTATATCGACATAAATACTTCCTATCAAAATTATAGGGATAGACCACCAAACTATATATTTTTTAATCATATTCATAAGAAAAGCATAAGTGTAATTAATAAGAGCAACTCCCTCTAATTTAACATATATTTCCCATATCACCTCATTCCGTCCGCAATCTTATATTTCTCTCTCCATCTAATTTTAGTTTTCTTTTACAACGTGCTCTTTTTCGAAACGAAGTATCCGATACTTTTTTATAAAAACAAGAAAGGCTTGTCAGAAAATTCTGACAAGCCTTTATATATTTTAAAAAGAAAAAGAATAAAAAATATTTATTACGATTCTGCTTCTTTTGCTTTTGCTTCTGCTGCTTTTTGCATTTCAATTTTGTTCAATAACAAAGCTGCTTTCATTAAGAAATCATCTCTGTGAGAGTGGAATTCTTGGTGAACCATTAATAATCTAGCTGCATCAAAAGAAGCTGATCTAGGTACAATTTGTTTTGCTGCAATCGGGTGCATCCAATATTCTTCATTATTGGATTTAAGCATTGTTCCATTAAAATCAAATCCTGTAACAACTGCTAATTTATTCAAAGAGAATAAGTAGTTCGTTTCTTTGATAATATCTTTTTGTAAATCAATGATATTAAGTCTATCAAAACGAATTCTTGCTTTCTCCAATAAGAATAAATCTCTTCGACCATCAAAAGTAACGATGTCTCTGATTCTATATTTCTGCATACACTTTCCGAAGAAAGCACGTACCCATCTTTGAGCTGGGCGCAATAGACCAAACACATCATCTAACTCTCTGTCAAAGATTTGATAAGTTTCATCAAATTCTCTGATTCTTTTGGTTTTCATATTGACCACTTCTTTAACTCGATCAATAGTATTTCCTAGTTCATTAACTCTAGCTGTTACGCTAACGATTTCAGCGTCAACTGCTACAGTCATACTCTCTAAAAATACTTTATTTGAGTGTGGTTCAAAGACCAATAATGCCACTTCGTGGACTGCGTAGAAATTTGGAGGTCCTCCGTAGATGTTTCCAAATTTTAATTCTAAAAATGCGATATTTTGATTCACGGTTTCCTTTTTATATATAAGTTCTGCAAAAATAATATTTTCAAGTGGTTTTTTACTCTTTCTTTATTTTTTCTATGTCTTTTATTAAAAAAAATTAGAATACGGGGCTTTTTCATTAAAAAAACATATTAAAAACTTCCTTATTTCAATTTTTAAACAAATAAAAACTTCCCGCTATCATAAATTTTTTCGTCATCTGCGAAAATTTCTCCTCCATTCATCATATTTCCAATCATATCCCAATGTATCGAAGATACATTTTTTCCACCTGCTTGGAGGTAAGAGTTACCGATTGCCATGTGAATAGTTCCTCCTATTTTTTCATCAAATAAAATATTCTTAGTGAATTTATTGATGTTATAATTTGTCCCTATCGCTGCTTCTCCAAAATTTCGAGTACCTTTTATTTTGAATATTTTATCTAAAAATTTCTTACCTCTTTTCGCTTCCCATTTTTCGATATGACCATCTTTTACCCAAAGTGTCACACCTTCTACCTCATGTCCCATGTAAACTGCTGGGTAAGAAAAATTCACAATTCCATTTACTGAATTTTCAACTGGTGAAGTATAAACCTCTCCCGAAGGCATATTGGTTTGTCCATCTGAATTGATCCAAGTTCTACCTTTTGTAGAAAAACTAATATCTATTCCTTCGCCCTTGTAAGTTACCTTTTCTTTTTTATTTAATAAATCTACTATTTGTTTTTGAAATTTTCGAACCTTCAACCATTCTTTCTTTGGATCATCTTTATATAAATTACAAGCTCCAAAAACAAACTTTTCATACTCCTCTAATGACATACCTGCATTTTGTGCAGCAGCCATTGTAGGATATTGACATAAATTTCTACGAAGGTCACGAGTCCCTGTTCTTTTAGAATAAGTCTTAGAAACTTTTGCGTGAGCAGCTTGTTTTATTTTTATTTTTTTGGAATCCACATTTTGGTTTTCCATCAAATTAAATGGAGCGCGGATATAAAGGTAAGCGTCGTATTTTTCTATTGCTGTTTTATAAAGTGGAGCAACTCGTTCGAGTTGTTTTCCTTTTGCTTCTTTATAAAATATTCGAGTTTGTTCTCGAAATTCCATATTCACATCTACATGTGCACCTGCCGCAATTGCGACTCTATACACTTCTCGAACTAGAGGTTCTGCTAAAGTGGTAGTGTTGACATATAGTTGATCTCCTCTTTTTATTTCCAAACAATACTTAACTAACAAGTTAGCATATTTATTAAGAATAGTGTCCATATAGATTATTGATAATTATTTAAAATCCAAGATAAAAAAAGAACATAATATACACGAATTTTATCCTACCAATGTTTCGCCTGATGTGGATATCGTACTGCATATTGTTCTTTGACTCGTCGTTCCAAAATCTCTCGAAAATCGTTTACATTCTCTTTTGTAATTGCTGAGATAAAAACGTTCTCATGCTCAAACTCATTTTTCAATCGTGACTTTAGTTCAGTTACGATTTCTACTTTAGTTGATTCATCTAATAATTTATCAAAATACCTTTCTCGGTATAAGTCTATTTTATTAAAAACTAAAATTGTTGGTTTGTCCAAAGCATTTAAATCCTTCAATGTCGTATTAACTGTTCGAAGTTGATCTTCAAATTGAGGATGTGCAATATCCACAACATGGATTATCAAATCACTTTCTCTAACTTCATCTAATGTTGACTTAAAGCTCTCGATCAAATGGTGAGGTAATTTTCGGATAAATCCAACGGTATCAGAAAGTAAAAAAGGCATTCGATCTATTACTACTTTTCGAACCGTAGTATCCAATGTTGCAAATAATTTATCCTCTGCAAAAACTTTAGACTTACTCAAAACATTCATCAAAGTAGATTTCCCAACATTGGTATATCCTACCAAAGCAACTCGTACTTGATCTCCTCTTCTCTTTCTTTGAGTTTGATTTTGTTGATCTATTTTTTCCAAATGTGTTTTCAATAATGCAATTTTATCTCGCACAATACGTCTATCCGTTTCTATCTCTTTCTCTCCCGGTCCACGCATTCCTATACCTCCACGCTGACGTTCTAAGTGAGTCCAAAGACCTCTCAATCTTGGGAGCATATATTTCATTTGTGCTAATTCCACTTGAGTTTTTGCTTGTGCCGTTTGAGCTCGACTTGCAAAAATATCTAGAATCAAAGTACTTCTGTCAACGATTTTTACTTTTAGCATTTCTTCGATCACACTCGTTTGTTTCCCTGATAAGTCATCATCAAAAATCACTAAACTAATTTCTTTATGCGATTCTATATATTCTTGAATCTCTAACATTTTACCTGACCTAACAAAAGTTTTAGGGTTAGGTGATTTCAATTTTTGAACAAATCTTTTTTGAGTAACTGCTCCAGCAGTAAGGGCCAAAAATTCTAGTTCGTCCAAATACTCAGTTACTTGATCTTCAGTTTGTTCTTGAGTAATCACTCCAACAATAATTGCTTTCTCAATTCCTTTTTTTAAACCTTTCTTTTTTTTCTCACCTACATTCCATTCGTTTGCCATATATACTTGAGTTTTTATTTTTTTTATAAATATTCTGAAATTATGATTTTGGATTACTCATCTTTTTTCTGTCTACCTGTAACGAATCCAAAAATAAACATTAGCATTACTGCTCCAATAATTAAATATGTGGTATCCATTTCTTTTATTTTTTTAAATTTTACTTTAACCAATCCTCTGGATTTAATCTCACTTTATCTCTCCACACTTCAAAGTGTACTTCTGCAACATTAGATTTTCTATCCACAGCCACAGTTCCTAAGTTTTGTAAAGTTGCTACTTGATCTCCTTTTTCGACATAGACTTCTTCCAAGTTAGAATAAACCGTATAGTACTCACCATGTTGAATAATCAACATATTTTGATAACCAGGAATAAATTGTTTACTAACAACTTTACCCTCAAAAATAGTGAAAACTTTTGCATTTCTTTCTGTTCGAATATCTATTCCATTATTTGTGATTTCTATTTTAGGAAGTGTGGGATGTGGTTGTTTACCAAATCGTTTGGTCACAACTCCTTTTTCGACAGGCATTGGTAACCTTCCTCTATTCCCCCTAAAGTTACCTGTCAGTCTATTGAGTGTAGACGGTTGTTCTTTCGCTTTAGGTTTTTTATTTACAGCATCGTTATTTTTATTTGGAGTTGGTTTTCGTTCATTCTTTCTACGAACAACCATATCTTTTTTGATCGCACTTTCGATGGCCAAATTAAGACTCTCATGATTCTCTCTTTGTTGGCGAAGTTCACTCTTCAATCTCTTTTCATCTTTTTTAAGTGTACTGAGTAATTTACTTTTATCACCTAACTCCGAACTTAAAAGTGCCGCCTGTTGCTCGGACGCATCAATTAACTGAACTTTCTCTAATTTAGTTTCTTCGAGTTGTTCTTTTTTAAATGTCAATGACTCTTTCGTTTCTTGAATCAGCTGAGCTTGTTTTTTTCTATACTCATCATACTGCTTTAAGTATTGCCATCTTTGAAAACCTTGATTCAAACTTTCTGCTGAAAAAATAAATCCGAGATCGCTATTATTTTTTTTCCTTCGATAAGCCTGTCTTAATAGTTCTCCATATTCTTTTTCTAAACGTTCAATATCTTTCGTCAATGCTTTCACTACTTCCGTAGTACGCTTGATACTCAAGTTGGTAAATTCAATTTCCTTACGTAACGTTTCTACTAATAATTCTCGTTTTTGAACTTGACTCCGAAGAGTAACATATCGATCAAGTGCCGCCACTTTACTCTTCGTTGTTTTATTTAAAAGATCAGAAGTCAAATCTATTTCTTTTAAAAGTTTACGACGACGGTCTTCTAATTCTCTTTGAATTTGTCCAATAGAAAAATGGAAACATAGAATGGTAAGAAAAAATAAACTAAGTATTTTTTTTAATGAAATCTTATTTTCCAACAGGTAAGAAAAACGAAATCTATTACTTTTAAAAAAGGATATTTTAAAAGCATTATTTATGTTAGTCGACTCTTTTATATTTTTTTGGAATATCAAATCTTATGTTCTTGGGTACGTTAATTTCTACTTTGGATAACTTGATGTCCATATCAACTTCACTTATACCTTTGCCCGACACATTAAGATTACGAAAATACGAAAAATTCTGTTCATCTTCCAGTTCTTCGTATTCATCAAAGGTCATATTAAAAGTTCTATCGTTTCTAATATCTGTAAACTTCATTTTGGCTA
>JALZVK010000206.1 GCA_023301005.1 Saprospiraceae bacterium
ATAGGTAATCTAAAAAACGACTAACTGGTAAATTCGTAATTGCAAAAAGGCTATTAAAAACAATATCGTATTTTCGTTTCAATTGTTTTTTAAATTCAGCTTCTAAACTCATTTGGGAACCTGGCAAAAATGCGCCCGTAGGATTATAAACTAAATCCAAAGTTAATCCACTACCTTCTACACCATATCCAACTTCATTCAACATTTTAAGCGCAGCAATACTATCTTCAAAAACACCATCACCACGTTGACTATCTGTTCTGCTTTTGCTAAAATAAGGAAGCGAAGAAATCAAATGAACTTTATTATCAGCTAAAAATTGAGGAAGGTCACTATATTTTTTATGCGCTTTGATAATGGTCAAATTACATCTATCAATGACTTTCTTACCAGCTTTGGTACACTCTTCCACAAACCATCTAAAATGTGCATTCATCTCAGGAGCACCACCAGTTATATCGACAGTATGAATAGTGTCAACGCTTTTGATAATTTCAAGGCAACGTTCTAAAGTTGCTTTATCCATATTTTCCTCCTTACGGTCAGGACCAGCATCTACGTGGCAATGTGCACAAGTTTGATTACATAGTTTTCCAATATTCAATTGAAAAATTTCAAGCGGTGTAGTTTCCAATGTTGGAAAACCATTGTCACTTAATTTTTCTGCGAAATTTGGAAACTTAGCATCCACTAATTCTTTTCCATTCAAAACCTTTAGCTGAAAAAAAGTATCAGACAAATCATTGCCCGTTCTTTTTAAAGTTTTACTTCTTTGTTTTACTCCCATTACTTTACCTAAATTTTTCTTTATTTATAAAATTACATGGTCAATTTCTTAACCTTATTCATCATTTGAACTCCATACACTAAAGTCGCTCCACTTTGAATAGCAGCAGCTACATGTACAGCTTCCATCATTTGTTCTTCGTCAGCTCCTTTCTGTAAACAATCAGAAGAATACGCATCTATACAATATGGACACTTTACAGTATGTGAAACTGCAAGAGCAATAAGTGCTTTTTCCCTTTCGGTCAGCGCACCTTCTTTAAAAACAGAACCATAATAATCGAAGAATTTTTTTCCATATTCTTCTTGCCATTCCGTAATGTTTCCAAATTTCTTTAAGTCGTCAGCATTAAAATAATTATTAGTTTCTTTACTCATTTATATATAATTTAAACATTTATAATTTATTTTTTTAAACATTGTTTAGGGAATGTAATTTTAATTCATTTTTTTTGCCAAAAGTGTTAATGTTAAGACACTTATTTGAAAACCATTATTGCGAATATCTCTACAAAAAAACACCCAATGCCTCACAAATTTAAATTAATTATTTTCATAATAGCTTATACTCTATTTATTTTTAGTTGCAAGACAGAACCGAGTTATAAATCATTACCAGCTATTACTAGTCAAGGTATCCTCACAGTCATTGAGATTCCCGCAGGTACGAATAAAAAAGTAGAATACAATTTAAGTAAAGCCCGATTTGAAATTGATAAGATTGATGGCAAAGAAAGAGTAGTAGATTACTTACCTTACCCAGGGAATTATGGGTTTATTCCTTCTACTAGAATGGATAAAAGTAAAGGTGGCGATGGTGATGCTTTGGATATTTTAGTCATTTGCGAGAGTCTTCAAACAGGAGATACAATTTCTGTAATTCCAATTGGAACATTGATGTTGGATGATTTAGGGGAAATAGATACTAAGATAATTGCAGTTCCTGCTGACCCATCAAGGAGAGTAATAGATGTAACTGATTATCAGACATTTACTGTGAAATATAACTCTGTTCAAAAGATTATCGAGAATTGGTTTTTGAATTATAAAGGTCTTGGAGTAACTCGTTTAATAGGCTGGAAAAATGATAGATATGCGATGTCTGAAATAGAGAAATGGAAGGAGGAATGATAGATTGAAAATCATTATGTTAATGAAATGGAATCTTAGAGCTTGTTGGGGAATTAGATTGTTCTTAGATTTTCATTAAAAGTAAGGAGTATTGTTAGTGAAGCAATACAAGGACTGTTTTGTTCCTAAATAACATAAATGTTATAACAAAGACAATTTCATTGTTGATAAGACATCACTAAATATTTTTCTTAACGAAATTTAACTATTTCTAATCATAGAATCTCTTATCTTGTCACCCGAAATAACGATTATAATTACGAATCAAAATATAAAATAAAATTAAATACAGATGAAAAAATTATTTTTCCTAAGTCTATTAGTTGCAGCATCATTTACAGCATTTAGTCAAACTGATGAATACAAAGCTGAAAACGAAGGTTGGTTAGTAAAAATAGACGAAGCTTATGAACAGTCGCAAAAAACAGGTAAACCTATCTTAGCTAACTTCACAGGAAGTGATTGGTGTGGATGGTGTAAAAGATTAACCGCTTCAGTTTTTGTAAAAGATGATTTTAAGAAATGGGCGGATGATAATGTAATTCTTTTAGAATTAGATTTTCCTAAAAGAACAGCTCTTCCTACTGAAATTAAACAACAAAATGCTCAATTACAGCAAGCATTCCAAGTAAGAGGTTATCCTACGATTTGGGTGTTTAATTTAAATAAAGACGACCAAGGTCAATTCCAAATCGAAGCTTTAGGAAAAACTGGTTATAGAAAAACAGTTGGAGAATTTACAAACGATGTAGAGAGAATGATTGCTCAAGGAAAGAAAGGAGATGGAAAATAAATTTTCCTGATTTTCTTTTTTTATAAATATAAAAGCCACTTTTTGAATTAATTTTCAAAAAGTGGCTTTTTCATTAGACGGCAAGTGTTTCTTATACGTAATAAAGGTAGATTCAGTAACCGCCAATTTCAATTGGCAGGTTGTTCTAAAATAGAGGACATTCATAGTCTTCAAAATTTTTATGAACAACAACTTTGTGACAACCTGCCAACTGAAGTTGGCGGTTACTGAATTTTACTAAAAATTTATAAAAATCAAAACATGAAAAATTTAAAATTTTTATTTCTGACAATTATACTTACGATTGGATTTATATTTCCAAGTTGCAAGGACGACCCGTTCAATTGTGGATGTCCTGCCCCGACGTTTTTTGATACGGAAGGATTAGAAATATCTACCTATAGAGATTTTGAAAATTCAGAGAAAATTACAGCAGCAGATTCTGTTTCACTCGCAGAACTAGATATGATTTATATTGATTATTTGGTGACGTATCACACCTCAATTACTTCGCAAAACGATTGGTCATTTTCATTGATGAATACTGCTAATGCTTGTTCGTGTGATATTAGTGTAAGGGGAACAGATAGTGAAGAGTTAAGTTCTTTATCAATTATCACCTTAAATGATTTTGATGCTGACCATTTAGCTAACTCCAATATCAATGACTTATTTGATTATTATGGATGTGATTATTATGGTGAAGGAATTCTTCCAACTTATATAGTAAATGACACTGCACGACCTTTGACAGATTATTTAGCTACGCAAAATATGAGGAATCTGGAATGTGAAGATATAGGAATTCGATTGACCAAAGCACCTGAGTTGAATCCTGAATTTAAAATAAAAGTGATTTTGGAATTTACTTCAGGGGAAGTTCATGAGGTGGAATCGGAAGGGATTTTTGTGATGCTTTAATTTTTTTTTATTTTTTTACCGCAGAGTTAGGAAGGAGTTTGGCGCAGAGTTACGCAGAGTTTTTATACAAGACTTAAAGAAAACTCAGCGTAACTCTGCGCTCAACTCCTTTTAAACTCTGCGGTAAAAAATTAAAATAATGAAAAAGGTAAAATTCAAAATGAATTTTTAAAGATTTAAAATTTCCTCAATAATCTCCTCCACACTTTCACTTTCCGCAATCAATAATTCACGAATAAGTAAAGTTCTGAACGTATCATATTTTTTATGCGTAGTAGCATCATAATAACTTTGGATAGGATGACCGAAACCATGAAATTGTCCTAATCTAAAAACTTGTTTTTGCAAATCATATTCGATAACAATATTTCTTTTTTCTCCTTCGAATATTAAATTTTTGATTTTAATAAAGATAGGCGTTTTCAATTCTGCGAGTTCTCCGATGTTTCCTAAATATCCTTTATCAAAAAGAGGGTAGAAGTAAATCTTATGATTCAAATCCGCTTTTTCTAAAGCATGACTCATCGTAACTATCTGATTATCAATAACTACCGAAGGTAGTTCTTCATTTTTCATTTTTTCAAATGGGAGCCATAGATCGAATTCCGCCTTATAATAATCAACAGCTCCGATTCTTAATTTATAATCAAATTTAGGATAACCAGGAATAATATAGCCTGGGTAATAATATTTAAAACCATTCTTTTTCCCATATTCAATTTCCGCCAACATAGTATAAATCCCCAAACTATAGGAGGAATATTCAAGGTCAAAAATTCCCTTAATACTCGCGATACTATTTTCTCCTAAATCAAAATAACTAACGGCAATTAATTTTCCATCATCATAAATTGCAGCTTCGTAAGTATCATAAACAGTTGTCTCACCACCTTCTTGCAGAGAATCTTTTAGAGTCTTAGCCACATAACCATCTAGCCGAGTTTTATATCTTTTATATAAATCTTCTTTTTCTTTATTGATAAATGCTTTATGAAAAATGGTTTGGAATTTTTGATTCTTATTCCAAATCTTTCGAAGACTTTTTCTAAATGTATAATCTTCCAAAGGCAATCGAATACGAATAGGAGAAAATAATTCCCCTTCAAAATTTAGAATCTTAGAAGTATAAATATATTGTCCAGAACGGAACCAACCATTGGCGAGATAGATGTCTAAAATTTCTCCATGAAGATTAGGAGGATTGTGGAATTGTGTGAACATCAGGTTTTAGTTTTAAGTGATGTATTGGCTCTAGATAGTTATATGGTTTCGCTTCACTTATTGTTAAATGGTTTTAAAAACAATAACCATAAGCGAAGCGAAACCATATTAACCATTTTATAATTTCATCACTCGATTAAAATTTTACTCGATTAAAGGACATCGCTTTGATGAGCCAATTAGGTAAAGGTTTATGCGGGTTTCTTTTTTTCATATTGATAGACCAACCTAGTTTTTTGATTAATGGAATTTTTAAAGCTTCAACAAATTCTATTAAAGTTCCATCAGGATCTTCTAAGTAACCCCATTTTCCATTGGCATCTCCCATGTCAAATTCTTCAATAACTTTTACTTGAAAAGGGAAACCTGCTTTGTCGCAATCTTTAATTACCGCTTCCATATTTCTAACATCAAAACATAAATGTATAAATCCAATATCTCCCCAAAAGCGATTTGCAAATATCTTGTTAGGTGTGCGTGAAGTCACTTGAACTAATTCGATTTGGCTACCTCCGAACAATTTGGAGAAACCTCCAACATTTTCAGATCTCCCTAACAATACTCTTCGGATATTTTCATTACCTCCATTTAGTGCTGCAAAATCATCAAATTTCCCAGACTTATCATAAATGATATTTTTATAGCCGAGCACATCAACATATAATTTCATGGCAGCCTCGATATCAGTTACACCAATAGTACAACCGAACAAACCACCCATATTTTTATCTTCCTTAAACCAATTATCATACTCTTTGATTTGGATGATATTTCCGCAAGGATCTTTTATATAAAATGATTTCGTTCCATTTGGAGTTTCCATCACCGTTGAAATAGGAGTAACTCCATTTCTTAAAATCTCATCATAAGCACGACTCGCATTTCTTGTTTTTACTTTTATAGAAAAAATTCCAGTATCACCTAACTGAATAGGAGATGTAGGATATTGAGGCGTTCTATCTTCAAATTGCCAAATTTCATAACCACTTCCACCTTGCATATTCAGCGCCATGATAGCTCTTTTGTCATGTGGTTTTCCACCCATATACTTCGCCATGTGAGTAGCAGTATTGTTATCATCAAATACTTTTACATCAGCTCCGAGTTTGGTAGCATACCATTTAAAAAGTGCTTCAGCATCATCCACACCCACACCAATTTGCTGAATTCCATAGATTACTTTCTCATTCATTAATTGTAGTTTTTCTCAAATGTTTAAAAAGCTAAAATTAGGTAAATAATATATCTTCACAAACGATTTGGAATCTTAATAATTGAAGTTATGTTGACAGAACTTTCTTTCCCATACTTTTTTCCTGATGAAAAAAGTACCAAAAAAATCAAGACTTAATTTTGAAAGTCAACAGTTCTAAATTTAATTTTAGCCACGCAGTTCAAACCTGCCTTTGCCGGCAGGCAGGCTTGTAGAACTAAGTAAATCTAAAACTCGTTCCTTGTTAAGATTTTCTAAGTTCTCCTTCAAACACGGACTGCTAGCCCTAAATCCCAACTCAAAAATCAAATTAAGAACTGTACGACTTACAAAATGATGTCTATCCTAAAACAGAAGCAGTTTACTTCCAATTGAAAGTAAACTGTTTCTGTTTTGAACAGACATTATAGAAAATTGATGCAGTTCTTAACGTGGTTTTTGTGAGAGAGCACGGCGGAGCAGGTACTGTTTGAAGGAGAACATAGAAAATCTTAACGAGGAACGAGTTTTAGATTTACTTAGTTCTACAAGCCTGCCTGCCGGCAAAGGCAGGTTTAGCTGCGAAAGCAAAAAAAATCAAGTTTAGAAATGTATCAATTTTATATACAGTCTTGATTTTTTTGTAACTTTTTTCATCAAGGAAAAAAGTTAAGTTAGAAGATGAAATTTGAATAACTTAAGTTAAAGAAGAAAAGAAAAAGGTTCTTTTTAATATCACTAAACACATTAAATAATTACATGATTTTTCATTATTTTAGCGATATTCGCAGATAATTTGCGAAGATTTATCGAAAAGAATTTCGATGAGTTCAACAATAGACTTGTTACCCTTTAAAATCACTTCTCTGAAAACATCTTTTTTCACTATTTTTCCTAAAAAAATCCTTCAATAGAAAGACTATTCAATGATTTTTTTAGAAAAACTATCAAAAAAATCTGAACCTGTCTACCGACAGGTAGATTTCAGAGAAGCAATTTTAAAAGGTAACAAGTCTAATAATGAATTTTAAGACTTTAGAATAAAAAAATAGCATGCTTAAAAATCTTAAAAAGTGGTTTGTAGTTGATGATGAGGAATTTAAAGATAAGATGCAAGGAGATAAAAGTACTCCTGCTGCAAAGACTCCGACGAGGAAGGCAACAACTCAACCAACACAACCATCAACTTCTCCTAAAGCAACTTCTTCAACTCCGACGAGTTCTAGTGCATCTACTGGAAAAGCAAGTTCTAAGTTTACAAATATTTTATTGAAAGCGATGGATGCTAATAATTTGGAAGGCTTTGATTATTTAGAGTATAAACAAAGTTTGCATAACCTCGCAAAAATGCCAATGGATGAAGCGACTCGTTATCAATCCGCTTATGCTGCTGCTTCGACAATGGGAGCAACTCCAAAAAAATTAGTAGAGACTGCTCATTTCTATATTGATATTTTAAAAAAAGAAGAACAGAAATTTGCGCAAGCATTAGCTAATCAAAAAGACAAACAAATAGGAGACAAATCTCAGTTGATAACTCAACATGAAAATCTAGCCAAAGAGAAAACAAAACAAATAGAACAACTTAAAAAACAAATCGCAGATCATAATGCTAAAGCGGAAGAAATGAAAAAGAATATTTCTCAAGCTTCTATCAAAGTAGAAACTACTAAAAATAGTTTTGTGGCTTCTTATAATCTCGTACTTTCGCAGATAACTCGAGATATTGAAAACATGAAAAAGTATTTGAAATAAAAATATTGTGTTTAGGTATATTAGGTGTATGAGTGTAAATGTTCACTCGAAACTTATATCTCCATACACGTATAACAATTCATACACATTAAAACAAATTTAATTTTTTATAAAATGGAAATGCAAGATTTTAAACCGAAATCATTTTGGCAAAAACCTGAAGGCCTTACTGGTGCTGTTTTCTTAGCTGCTATTGTTGGTGGACTGGGATTTTTACTGGTATCTAATATAGATACATTATTTTGGTTAGCAGGACAGACTGTTTACTTGGTAGCGATGCTCGCAGTTTTAGCTGCTGTAATATATATGGTACTTGATCCTAAAATGCGTAACCTCGTTTGGTATATGTATAAAAGTGTCATGAGATCGATTACTGGAATGTTTGTTCAGATTGATCCTATTGGAATTCTAAAATCATATACAGATGATTTGTCTGATAACTTAGGAAAAATGAATAAGCAAATTGGAAAGCTTAAAGGTCAAATGCATAAACTCAAGGAGTTGATTGTAAATAACCGAAGAGAAATCCAAAACAACTTGACTCAAGCGAGTAAAGCGAAAGAAGTGAATAAGCAAAACATCATGATTTTGAAATCTCGAAAAGCAGGACGACTCAAAGAGTCGAATATGCGTTTGGAAGATTTATATAAAAAGATGGAAGTGCTTTATAGAGTGTTGACTAAGATGTATGAAAATTCTGAAATACTTCTTGAAGATGTTAAAGACCAAGTGATGGTCAAAGAACAAGAGTACAAAGCTATCAAAGCAAGTGCATCCGCAATGAAATCTGCGGCAAGTGTTATCTCTGGAAATCCTGATAAACGTGCGATGTTCGATATGGCAATGGAAGCGGTTGCTGATGATGTAAGTAATAAAGTAGGAGAGATGGAGCGATTTATGGAAATGTCATCGAGCTTTATGGATTCTGTTGATTTGCAAAATGGAGTCTTCGAAGAAGAAGGTATGAAGATGTTAGAGAAGTGGGAGAAAGAAGGCGTATCTATATTGTTAGGTGAAGAAAAATCTACAATTGTAAATAAGGCGAATAATGAAAATGAAGTTCTAGATTTAAATCAACCTGTCAAAAAACCAATTAGAGAAGCAGGTCAATCGAATCAGTATGACTCTTTATTTGAATAAATAATGACCTATCACTAACAAACAAAAATTTACTAATTAACCATCTACCTGTCGGTAGGCATTTTTTTAAATTAATATAAACAATATGGCAAGGAAACTTACGACATTCTCAAAATTACTTATCACGTTATTAATCGTTGCAGGAATTTTCTTTGGTGGGAAATTTCTAATGGACTCAACTGGTTTAGGTGATAAAGTAGATCAATTACAAGAGAACGCTTCAAGTAACAACAACAATAACAACAGTAATAACAATACAAATACAACTTCTTCTTCAACTAGTAACAACAATACTAGTTCACGTTCAGGAGATGATGTAATCAAAATTGGAGTAGTGACTTGGGGAGGATATGCAGGTGGACAATATTTTAATGAAGGATTTGAAGCAAGTACTAAATCTCGTTTTTATAAAGACTATGGATTCAAAGTAGAATTTGAAGTATTAGATGATTATGATGCGTCTCGTAATGCATTCAAATCTGGTGATGTAGATTTACTTTGGACAACTATTGATGCTTTCCCACCTGAGGTAGGAGGTTTGGCAGATTTTGATCCAGTAGTTGTTTTTCAAGCAGATTGGTCAAGAGGTGGTGATGCAATTGTAGCACGTAGAGGAATTACAAAAGTAGCTGACTTAAAAGGTAAAAAAATCGCAGTTGCTGAAATGACACCTTCTCATTCGTTTTTGATTTGGTTAATGGAAGCAGGTGGATTGTCTGTTAAAGATGTTGAAATTTTAGGACAGCCAAGTGCAATTGATGCAGCAGAAGTTTTTAAAAGTGGTCGATGTGATGCAGCAGTTGTTTGGAGTCCAGATGATATTTTAAGTTTAAAAGCAGTACCTGGTTCTAGAGTTTTAGAAAATTCTAAATCAGCGGCTTACATCATTGCTGATGTATTTATTGCTAAAAGAAAATTTATAGATGGTAACAAAGATAAAGTTCGTCAACTGTATGAAGGTTGGATGAAAGGTGCTGCGGAGATTAACTCAAATGCAACTTCTAGAAAAAAAGCAGCTACAATTTTATCTGAAGAATTTACAGAAAGAGGAACACCACTTACTGTTGCCGAGGCTGACGAAATGATTGGAAATGTTCGCTTAGCAACTCATGGTGATAACAAAAATTTCTTTGGATTGAATGCTAGTTATACAGGTATAAAAGGAGATGATTTGTATAGAAATATGACGGACAAATATACTGACCTTGGTTATATCGAAAGTCGAGTTCCTACTTGGAGACAAATTGCTTATAACGGTTTAGTCAACTCTACAACATTAGCTGGGACAAGTCATTTCCCAGAAAAGGGAAAGAGCTATGCTAAAGTTACAGAAGCAGATAAATCTACTGCTGCGATTTCTTCTAAGCAAGTAAGTATCTCTTTCCGAACAGGTGAATTCCAATTAGATGAAAATACAAAATATATCATCGACAAAGAATTTGTAGATATTGCAAAAGTATTTAACTCAAGAATTCGTATCGAAGGTAATACTGATAATGTAGGAAATCTTGCAAGCAACAAAGCACTTTCACTAAAACGTGCACAGTCTGTTGCGAACTATTTAATTAAAGAACACAACATGCCTGCTAATCGTTTTGTAATTGTAGGTAATGGTCCTGATAAACCTGTAGCAGATAATAATACTGCTGAAGGAAAAGCTAAGAATCGAAGAACTGACTTCGAATTACTCGCCAACTAGAATTTAGTGATGAGTTATCAATGAAGAGTGATAAGTAGAAATACTTATCACTCTTCATTTAAAATAAACTCTTCATTCATAGTTCATAACTCATAACAAAACAAGATGGAATTATTCAAATTAAGAGGGGAACTCAAAGGCTCACAAAGTCTAATTTTGGGTCTAGTAGGGTTTGTCATAATGATAGCGGTGTGGTGGTTGGTTGCTGAGATGTTAGCGATAGAGCGTCCTGTGATAAAAGGTTTTGATACGAAATTAGAATCATCAATTGGAAAAGATCCTGTTAAACATCAGATATATTTAGATTCGATAGCGAGAGTAGATTCTCTTAATTTTGCCAATGCAACAGAGTTTGAAAAAGTATATCCTTTATTTCCGACTCCACTTCAAGTTGTTCAATCCTTTCCAGATTTAATTCAAAATGATGATTTGTTAAAGCAAACCAGACGTTCAGTTTGGTTAAATATTCAAGGTTATTTTTGGGCATTATTAATTGCTATTCCAATTGGATTTCTGATAGGGTTGTATCCTTTGTTTCGTGGATTGTTTAGTAAACAAATTGATGCTTTAAGATTTTTGCCTTTGACTGCTTTGACTGCAATGTTTATCATTTGGTTTGGAATTGATGATGAAATGAAAATTGCCTTTTTAGCATTTGGTATTTTAGTGTATTTGTTACCTGTTGTTGCACAAAGAATTTATGAGGTAAAAGATGTTTATTTAAAAACAGTATTTACACTTGGCGCAACAGATTGGCAAACGATTAAGAATGTTTACATTCCATCTGTGATGTCAAGGTTGATGGATGACATTAGAGTTTTGACAGCTATCTCTTGGACATATATTATTATTGCCGAATTACTTAATCGACAAGGCGGTATAGGTTCTTTGATGTATATCAAAGCACGACAAGGACAAATAGAAAAAGTATTTGCAGGACTAATCGTTATCATCATTATTGGATTTTTACAAGATCAAATTTTTAAATTTATAGATAAAAGATTATTTCCACATAAATATGTCAACACCAAACCAATGGGGATGCAAGAATCTCAATATGGAATTCTTTTAGTACTTGGAGGAGTATTGTTAGTGATTTTATTAAAAATGCTTTTACCAAATGCGGGTTGGATAATGTCGAGTTTATTACCCGTATTATTAATCGGAGGGGTACTATTTATTCTATTCGGTGAATTTAAAATTTATCAAAACAAAACAGCTAATGTCTAATTTCTCAGATACAGATTTAAATAACATCATCGAGATGCGTGGCATGGGACAAAGCTACGATGGTGGTAAAAATTTTATAATTAAAGGTTTAGATTTCTTAGTTGAAGACAAACCTGCACAGGGACAATTCATTGTAATATTAGGAATGTCTGGTTGTGGAAAATCTACAGTTCTAAGATATATCGCAGGTCTTCAAGAACCAACGGAAGGAAAATTATTAGTGAATAATAAACCTGTTGGAGCTGACAATCGAGTAAGTATGGTTTTCCAACAATACTCTTCCTTACCGTGGTTATCAGTTTTAGATAATGTTGGATTGGCTTTAAATTTTAAAGGAATCTCAAAACAAGAGCGTGATCAAAAAGCAATGGAGTTAATTGAAAAAGTTGGATTGGCAGGACATGAACATAAGTATGCGCAGTACCCGACGTTGTCGGGAGGACAGTTGCAGCGAGTTGCGATTGCAAGAAGTTTGTTAGCGAACTCTGATATACTTTTGATGGATGAACCATTCGGTGCATTGGATGTAAGAACTCGTTTGCAAATGCAAGATTTGTTATTGGACATTTGGAATGAGTATCATCCGACGGTGGTTTTTGTTACGCATGATATTCCTGAGGCGGTTTATTTGGCTGATGAAATTTATATTATGAAATCTGCGCCGTCGCAATTTGTGGAACATATTCATGTGGATTTACCATTAAAAAGAGATAGAACGATTAAACGGAATCCTCGATATATTGAACTCGTACAGCAAGTGGAAGATACGATGATTAGAGTGGCGGAAATGGGGTGACAAGTTTAATTGAAAATTGAAAATGAAAAATTGAAAATTGAAAATTATACTCACGACTTAGAATGAATTTAAATTGAATCAAAGTCCTGAGGACAATTTTCAATTATCCATTTTTAATTTTTAATTATTCCTTTTTTTTCATTTTTCGAATCATTCCTTCCTGCACAACTGATGCAACCAACTTCCCATCTTGCGTAAAAATATTCCCTCTAGTAAAACCTCTTGAGTTAGAAGCACTCGGACTATCCAAAGAATATAACAACCATTCATCCATTCTAAAATCTCGATGGAACCACATTCCATGATCCAAACTTGCTAGTTGGACTTCTCCATACTTTACGTGTTTTTGATGAGGAAGCAAAGCGGTTCCTAATAAGTTATAATCAGAAGCATAAGCTAAAAATGTTTGATGTAAGGATAAAGCATTTCCCATTTTGCCTTTGGCTTTAAACCAAACATTTCTATAAGGTTTTCTTTTCTTAGAAATAAATGGATCATGATTTTCGACAGGACGAAATTCAATAGGTCGTTCACTTCTATATCTTTTAAATAGCTTAGGCAGTTCTCCTTCCCAAGTTTCAGCCAATTCAACATCAGTCATTAAATCATCAGGAGGAGGAATTTTTGACATATTGATTTGATGATCAAAACCTTCTTGTTTTAATTGAAACGATGCAGCCATATTAAAAATCGGTCGCCCTTTTTGAATCGCTACAACTCGACGAGTTGTAAAACTACCTCCATCTCTTATCGTATCAACATCATAAACTATGGGTGTGGAAATATCACCTCTTAGGATAAAATAAGCATGCATCGAATGTGCAAACCTATCGTCAGGTACAGTCTGATATGCAGCATGTAAAGATTGCGCTAATACTTGCCCTCCAAAAACTGCTCCCCAAGGTGCTTGGAAATTATTACCTCTAAATATATTCTCCTCAATTTTTTCGAGGTCAAGAAGTGCTGTGAGTTGTTTTGCATTTTTCATAAGGCGCAAAGATAGAAGAGTAAGATGAATATTAAAATGCTTATGGAATTAATTAGAAAAGAGATCTTAACTCATGTTACGCAAAACTTATCCTTCTAACTTAACTTTTTTCATCAAGGAAAAAAGTTGAGTTAGAAGGCTTTAAAAACTTGCATATCATCAGATCTTAAATCGAAAACAATAGATATTAAAGCGTAAGAAGTTCTTAAAATTCAATTCAAAAATATTCGACAACCTATAAACATATACACAAGAGATTAGCCTTACAGCGTTTGCCCAATATCTTAATGCTTAATAATTTTTTCAGAGAAAAAATATTTACTTTTTTTATCCAAAAAACGAACAACATAAAATCCATTATTCCAAGCAGTCGCATCTATTTGAATATCAACATCAGCACTACTACCACTCCAAACATTTTTCCCAACAATATCAAAAATCTCTATAATCAGTTCCTGATTTTTTTCATTTTTTATAAATAGAAAATCCTGCAAAGGATTATTTAAAACTCGAACACCTTCTATTTGTTGAAGATTAGAAATAGCAACTGGTTCTTCATCTATTTCACAATTGGATGGTAAAGGATTTATTTCCACAGGGTCACCAGGAGTCAAGTCTTTTCCTATAAATGCTAGGTAATCAACTCCATATCGAGTCGCTCTAAAAATATTAGAACTAGTAATAGTTGAACCTTGAGGAACAGGTCCAGTATTACTTACAGGCATCACATAATGCCAAACAATATCTCCATCATAAGTCACCTCAAAGAAATTTCCTTTGCGCCCTTCACATATCAAAGTGTTACCATTAGGCAACCGATGCGCCCCCGAAATATTCGCAGAATATAAATCAAGTACATTGTCAGCTTCATAAATCCAAGAAAGACTTGTTGGTCCAAAAGGCTCATTGGGTAATAACGTGTACATATTGTTATTATCCATTGGAGGTTCGATAACATCTATGGTAGAATAACTTCCTCCAGGACGATTTAGACCATTATTGAAAACCATAATTTTCCCACCATCTTGTAATCCATTAGGAATCCATCGAGCATCATGTTGACCAAATAGTTTTTGTTGATCAGGAAATCCTCTGTCGTAAGCTTGAGCATTTCCCCATCTAAATAATATATCTCCACCTTTGCCAGAGTTGCCACCTGAATGTCCAGCAGCTTCAAGAGTTGAGGTGCTATGATCGATGATATATATTTCATTCAAGTGTCGAGAGCTTAGTAATATTTGATCTAATTCTGCATTATAATTTATAGAATTAAAATGAATCCAATCCATATTATTTCCCAGAGGATTAATTCCAAAATTAATATCCCATAATTCAGGATGATCAGCTACCACTCCAAAATTTATTTTGGTAGCATCATAATCTTGAATCAGATGATCCCATAATTTCCATGTCCACACCACTTCATAATCATCAGTTCCTATAGGTTTTAATTCAACGATTCGCTCTGACCAAACATCTCCAAGTGTATTATCAGGTATTCGCCCTGCATCAATAACTTCGGCATTCGATCTTACTTCCCAAGCGATAGCAAGTATATTACCATTAGGCATTACTGCAACATCATGATGAAGGTGGTAATCCGTCGAGCTATAATCTGCATTCCAAACTAAGTCACCTTCCCAATTAAAAAGTTCCAATCGACCTCCTGAACCTCCTCCATTGAAGTTACTCGCAATACGACCAGTTCTCAAAAGATTCCCATTTTCCAAAAGATAAACTGACGCTCCAGGAGTAGCAGTTGCTCCATCCCAAAGGTTGACAACATCACCACAATTATCTATTAAGTAAGTGGTATTTGTTCCACCAGGTGCAAACAAAGTATAACCATTATATGAAAGTGTATCATTTTGAAATAGTCCAACTGTTTGTTGACCGAATGATAAAAAGGAGAAAAGTATAAGAGAAAATGATAGAAATGTTTTTTTCATTGCTTGATTTTTAATTAGACTTGTTACCCTTTAAAAATGCTTGTATGAAATCTACCTGTCGGTAGACAGGTTTAGATTTTTTTTTTTAAAGGAAAATAACGAAAAAAAATATTTTCAGACTAGTATTTCTTAAAGGGTAACAAGTCTATTCATCAAATATCTATTTATTTAAAGAATAAAAAAAAGAAATAAAATGGTATGTAGTATAATTGACGGAGTTAGAAATGAAATGGTTTTGTTGTAACCGCTAACTTCAGTTAGCAGCTTGTCCTAAATTAGTTATTCAAATAACATATTTGCAAAGGATAACCTCTACTTTAGAACAACCTGCCAACTGAAGTTGGCGGTTACGAGATATAAAATCATATCGATTTTTTCTCAGCTAAAAACTGCTCCGTTTTAGCATTCTCAACTTTCGATATAAACTTATCTGCTTCATGTTGATCTCTCACAACTTTGGCAAGTGTAAAACAAGATGATACTGTAAAAAGGTAAGACATGGTTAGAAATCCTTTCATAGCAACAGTAGCTTCTAAGTAAAATAAACCTGCTATCATTCCAATTGCAGAAATTACAAATGTAATCCAAGCCATATTATAAAATGACTTAGTGTTGTGGTTTTCATAGATATAATTATTCATGATTAGAAGATTTTATAGATTCAATTAAATTGATGTGTATTGAAGTTCATTGAATCTAGTTCAAAAATTAAATTCTTAAATCGTTGTCAAATTTGAGGTTTCAAAGTATCTTTTGAAGATTTTAATAGATGAAATGGACGGATGTTTAGATGAATATGCGAATATTCGCATTTATTATTTAAATTTGATTTATGAAAAAAAAACATAGAAATAGGTTGATATTTAAAACAATTAAATACTTTTATGTATGTTATATAAACTCAGATTATTTCATAAGTAGTTGATTTTCAATGCTTAAGGAATATTACAATCATAGAAAACTTATATCCAAGAATCAAAAATGACCTTATCCCAAAATCATTTAGCTATTTTATTAACTCTATCGCTTACCCTTTTGAGTTGTAATCAACAACAAGAACCAACTTCCAAAAAGACAACTACTAAATCTTTATTAAATGAACTGACTGACGAAGAAGTAGCGGCAGGTTGGACTTTATTATTTGATGGTAAAAACTTAAATGAATGGAAAGGCTACCAATCAGAACTTCCCAAAGAAGGTTGGTATGTAGATGTGGAAAGTAATATGATTGGCGAAAAAACTGGAGTAAATATTATTTCCAAAAAGAAATTTGTCAACTTTGATTTGAAGTTAGAATTTCAAATTTTACCAAATACGAATAGTGGAATTTTCTATAAAGTTAAAGAAGTCATCGATACTGCGATGTGGTGTAATGCTATTGAATTTCAATTAATAGATTCTATGATTTTAAAATCTGCGGGTGATATTTCGATGGAAACACATGCGACAGGTGATGTTTATAATATGTTGGATAGTAAGTATAATGGCGGAATTAGTACTAATGTTTGGAACCGTGCACGTATTGTTATGTTAAATGATTATGTGGAACATTGGTTAAATGATGAATTGATTTTAGAGTATAATTTGTCGTCAAGAGGATGGACTGAAAAATTGAATAATAGTAAATTTAGAAATTACCCACAATTTGGAAAATCTAAATTGGGGCATATTGGTTTGGAAGGAAATGATAATAAAGTGAAATTTAGAAATGTAAAGATTAAGGAATTGTAGAATTTAGAAGACCTCTTAAGTAGTCGGACACAAGTAATCGTTTATTTTGACTGAGGCTATTTTTTGTCTAGTCGAGGCACAAAAAACGGAGCTACCCCAACGGGTAGTGA
>JALZVK010000207.1 GCA_023301005.1 Saprospiraceae bacterium
TGTGTATTTATAAGGATAAGATTTTTTTGATAGTTTTCTTTAAAAAATCATTGCATACCCTGCGGTATGGAATTATTTTTTAGAGGAAAACCTGCCTGCCGGCAGGCAGGTAGCGGAAAAAGATATTCTTATAAAACACGGTTACTATTGTCTAACTACTTAACTACTACAAATTTTAACATCGTCGTTCCCTCATTAGTAGTGATTCTATAAAAATAAATTTGCGGGCTCAAATCATTAAGCGATACATTCATGTTTTGTTTTCCAGCATCCATATTTTTAGAAAATAATGGTCTAACCAATCGTCCATTCTCATCTAGAATCTCAACTGTTACTTTTCCTTCTTGTGGAACATCAAATTCTAAAGTTTGATTTTTATGAGCAGGACTTGGAAAAGCGACAGCTTGATGTTTGCCTTCCCCTTTTGTAATCGTATGCCAATCATCTAATGAAAAATCTATCGCTGGATCCAATAATAAAAACATTCTCTTTTCATGGTTAGATAATTTCTTTTGGATTGGAATCATTTGTTCTGGAAAAGGTATTGGGTAAACTTCGCTAATTACATTCGCACCTTTTAAAGCCACTTCTCGATTCAACCCAATCAATTCATTTTTCAAATTTAAAATATCTGAATCATATCGATCCACCAAAGCTTGAATTTCTTTTCGAGCAATAGCCTCATCCATAAAACCAATGATATGTGAATACGAATCTACCAACTGACCAACCTGTTCTGCTTTATAAATCAATTCTGGATTTTCAACTTCTGCTAATTCAGCATCCATTTTTGAATACAATTGATTTTTAAAATGTTCAATTCGTCTTGCACGAATATCAGCCAATTCTGTTTTGTCTCTATCTGAAATTTTGGACTCTAATTTTGCTCTTAGTTGTTTATATTTTGGCAAAGCAAATTCATCCATGATGATTAACAATTCTTCCGCAATAGGTTCGTAAGTTTCTATTTTTTCTAAAATCTCAGCTTCTTGTCTTTCTCTAAGTTCCTTATTGGTTTGGAGATATTGAGCATATTGTTTTTCCGTTAATACGGATTCCATCATTTTATTTTCTGCTTGTGTTTTTGCTTTTCTCCCTTCTGTATCATAACGGAACTTAGATGCTGTTATAGCTTTTCTTTTTTCAACTATTTGCGTTATTTGATTATTTGTAAAAGTAATGTTAGGATATTTTTTTTGTAAAAGTCCAAGTTCTCTTTGTTCATTTTTAAGATTTTGCTCAATGGTTTTTTCTTCTTTATTGGCAAGAAAGATTTCTTTTTGATCTATCATCAATATTTCAAGAAACCTTTTTTCTTCTTGCTGGATTAAAGCATTTATCTTTTCGTTGTGAATTTTTCTAGCTTCAGTATCTTCCCTAGGAATAGCTGCCATTTGGGTGTATAACTCATTTCGTTGTTTTTGAATATCTTTTCTAATCTCTTTAGATTGTTGCTTTTGAGATTCAGTCAATCCAAGATTATGAATGTAATTAGAAACTACTTGCGCAGAAGTAATATTTGCAATCATAAAAAAAACAAAAAATAAAAGTGTTGTAAAGGTGTTGTAATGTGATTTCATAACTAACTTAATTTTAATGAATAGAAATTAGGATTTAAAATTTAGATTGTTTTCACCTAATTCTTCGCTACATTAAGATAAGACGTTGTTTGGTTGAAAAAAGCACAGTTAAATCAAGACTTTAACTAATTTATTCAAAAGAATTCCCCGACGCAAGCGTAGGGGAATTCTTTTTGATTAAAATTCAACAAAAACTAACCAAATACATAATACAAGAAGATTCGTCAAACTTCGAAATTCCTTAGCAAAGCGTTCCTTAGCGAAGCGTTCGATATTCAAAAAGAATCCGTTATTCAAAAAGAATAACTTATCTTGCATACAAACTCATAACATCCAAACACTATGCTTTTCTCAAAAAGTAAATTACTTTATTTATTTCTGTTTCTTCTATCAAATATTATGATGGCCCAAGAAATATATTTTAGTGTTCCTTCTGGATTTTATGCCGATGATATTGAATTAGAAATGACTTCTAATTCCTCTGGCGATATTCGATATACCTTGGATGGTACTGACCCGACATTTGAGTCTCCTATTTATAATCAACCTATAACTGTCGAAGACAGAAACGCTGAGTCTAATTCGATTTCAAATATTCCAACCAATCCTGCTACGACTTATTTTAAATATGTATGGAAAGTACCTTCGGGAAATATTCCTAAAATGCGAATCGTCAAAGCAACACTATTCAATAATTCGATTCCAATTTCTAAGGTCTTTTATCAAGAGTATTTTATAGATGCGCCTTTGAGTGATATTGAAATGCCTATCTTTTCTATCATTGCGGATAGCGTCGGTTTGTTTGGTTACGAAGAAGGAATTTATGTTCCTGGAAAAGATTATGATGACGATCCTGACACTTGGCAACCTGGAAATTATTATGAAAGAGGAAGCGATTGGGAACGAGTTGCTCAAGTGAGTTTTTACGAAAATAAAAACCTTGTCGTCAGGCAAAAAGTAATCATGGATATGCACGGTGGAGGTAGTCGTATCATGCCATGTAAATCTATTCGCCTTGCGGCTAAGAGTAGTTTGGGAAATGAATATTTCGAGTTTCCTTTTTTTAAAAATAAAAACTGGACAAAATACAAACGTATTTTATTGCGAAATTCAGGGCAAGATTTCTATCGTTCTCTTTTTGCAGATGTATTGTTACAAAGTTTATTAAAAAATCAAAATGTAGAATATCAAGCTTCTCGTCAAGTCGTTGTTTTTGTCAATGGCGCATATTGGGGCATTCATAATTTGAGAGAAAAATATGATAAATATTATTTTGAAAATTATCATGATGGAGATTTAGAGGACATTGATTATATGGAAATTGCGATGGAATATATTGCGAAGGAAGGAAGCACGCAGGACTATGAAAATATGAATGAAGCTTTGCTAAATCTAGATTTGAGTATAGATGAAAATTATCAGACTATCGCTTCGCAAATTGATATTGACAATTATATCGATTATCATATTTCAAAAATATACGGCGGCGGAACTGATTGGACTGGAAATAATGAACGTATTTGGCGAACTCATAATCAAGGAAGTCGATGGCGTTGGGTCGGCAATGATTACGATGATATTTTTCAAGAATTGGAAAAGGATTCTTACCAACATGCGACTCGAACAGATTGGGAACAATGGCCCAATCCTGAATGGGCAACTCGATTATTTAGACAATTGATGACGAATCGGAATTTTGCGATTCAGTATAAAAACTCTTTGCGATTTCACTTGGACAATACTTATTCCTCTGCCAATGTGATTGCTGCAATAGATTCTTTGACGCAAATATATCGACCTGAAATGCCTCGACATATTCAACGTTGGAATTACCCTGACTCATTGGAAAAATGGGAAGCTACAATTCTTGACTTCAAGGATTTTGCGATGCAGCGACCTGATTTTATTTGGGAAAATTTTCAACAATATTTTCCTTCGATATATGAAAATCCTGATGAGATAAAGTTGTTTCCAAATCCTACAAAAGATTTTATTTTCATCGACTTACCTGAGTGGTGGGCACCTAATATCAATTTTCAAATATTCGATACTAGTGGGAAACTTATGCAAGATGGTTATTTATCAAAATCAGCCCAAAACAAAATTAGCGTTGAACATTTACCCAAAGGATTATTCTTTATTTCCATTTATGATAAGAGTCATTTCGAAAGTCATAGATTTATTGTGATAAGAGAGTAAGAATCTACTCTTTTCAATGGTTTTTTTATGTCGTATTATTGTTAAATTTTGTTTTAATATATAAAGTTATTTGGGTTTGCTTCATCAATTTCTTTCCTTTACATGAAATAACATTCAATCAAACAAAACTAGACAAAGATGAAATTCACTTCCTTTTTTTCAATGTGTTCATTGATATTTCTTATGAATTTTGGCTGTAATTCTAACAAAGATGTTCCTTCTTCAACAACTCCTATTATGGGTAAAGTAATGGTTCTTTTAGATAGAAGTATTTCTCCTAAGAAATTAGAAATGGACATGAAAGACTATGACTTAAAAAACCAAGGTCAAACCAGTCGATCTGAATACCGATTTCAATTCACTTATGATGCATCTAAAGTATCTGAAAAAAAATTAATCGAAGAAATTAATACGCTACCATATTGTTCGGATGCCAAAATTCCAGAAGTTATAAAATAGCGTTTTACATTTCCATATAAATAACTTCCTTAACTTTAAAACATATTTTTATAATAACAAAATCTACAACATGATTCAAAAGATTTTTTTAACCACAATCTTACTCACACTTTTTTTTGGGATAAATATGAATGCCCAAAAATTTCCTCAAAATACTACTGTAAAAGTAGAGGAAGCAGAAGTGGAAGTTACCCATGCTAAATTTGTTGGAAAAACTAGAAAGCTAAGCGATCTAGTTCCTATGAATTTATCACCGAATATCAAAAGAGCTAACAACAAAAAAATTAGAAAAAAAGAAGTTGCTAACTTTATTGGAAGACGAGGAGTAAGACCTGAACCAGTTAACCCTTGGGCAATTACTCCTGACCCAGATCCTATTCGTCAAACTGTAAATGACGTATCAAGAGGTCCTGACTTTTTGATTGAGCCTATCATCAATATGAATGGAATCAATGCAGGTGGTTCGCCAAGTGATCCTACAGGTGATGTTGGTCAAAATTTTTATATGCAAGCAGTAAATGCGACTGCATTTAGAATTTATAATAAAGATGGTAGCCCAGCAACTAATGCTATTTCTGCCAATACACTTTGGAATGATATAGGATTCTCTTCGGCAGGTGACCCGATTATTTTATATGATCAAGAAATGAGCCGTTGGATTATTACTGAATTCCCTCCAGGTAATCAATTATTATTTGCTATTTCAGTTACTGACGATCCAACTGGAAGTTATAATGTTTATAATTTCTCTACACCTAACTTTCCTGATTATCCTAAGTATGCAGTTTGGAATAATAGTTATGTATGTACGACTAATGAGCAAGGAGGTGGAGTTTTGCCTGCTTACTTTATCAATCGTCAAGAGATATTAGATGGTGCTCCTGCTCCAACTATTCAAAGATTACAACTGCCTGGTTTTCCTGGAGCTCCTGGATTCTTTGTAGGAACTCCAGTTGATTGGAGTGGAATGACTGCTCCTCCTATGGATATGAATCCTATGGTACTTCGTATTAGTGATAATGCATGGGGTGGATCTGCAAATGATCAAATTGATGTTTTTTCTATAGATGTAGATTGGGCAAATCCTAATAATACACAGGTAACAACTACCTCTGTTGAGTTATCAGCTTTTGATACAGATGCCTGTGCTTCGCCAGGACCTAACTTTGGATGTATTCCTCAAATGAATGGTGCTGGAATTGACGGACTTCCTGATATTCCTATGTTCCAACCTCATTATAGAAATTTCGGAACTCATGAATCTTTAGTATTTGATTTCTTAGTAAATGCCAATACACCAGCAGACATCATTGCAGGTATCAGATGGGTAGAGTTAAGAAAAACGCCAGGTGCTGATTGGACGTTATACCAAGAAGGAACTTACTCTCCTGATGATGGATTGCATAGATTCAACGCAGGTATAGCAATGGATGCTTCTGGTAATATTGGTATGGCTTATAATGTTTCTAGTCCTACTTCATTTCCAGGATTAAGATTTACTGGACGTTTTGCAAGTGACCCATTAGGAGAAATGACTGTGATTGAATATAACCTTGTAGAAGGTGGATCAGCTAACGGAAGCGGACGATGGGGAGATTATCCTCACATGACAATTGATCCTACTGATGATCGAACATTCTGGTTTACAAGTGAGTACCGTACTACAACTGCAACTCGTACTCGTATCGCTACATTCAGATTAGAAAGAGATACAACTGATATAGGTGTTGTAGCTTTAAATACTCCCGTTAGTGGTTCTTTATTATCAACTAATGAAACAGTTGATATCACTATCAGAAATTTTGGATTGGATACTCAAATGGTTTTCAATGCAGGTTATATTTTTGAAAATGGAACTGAAGTAGTCGAAGCTATCAATATGCAATTATTACCAGACAGTACGATTACTCATACTTTTACTCCTACGGTAGATATGTCTACCGTTGGTAATTATGATTTTAAATTATTCACCTCTCTTGTTGATGATTCAGCTATTCATAATGATACATTTAGAGTAGTAGTATCTAATCAACCTCGATGGGATGCAGGTATAACTAATATTATTGGATTAGATGGAGTTAACTGTTCTGACCCAATTCCTTCGGAATTAGTGTTGACTAATTTTGGTTCTGAAACTTTGACAACTGCAACTATCAGTATCACTATTAATGGTGCAGTACAAACTCCTATCTCATGGACAGGAAGTTTGGCAATGGGCGAAACTGAAAATATTCCTTATGATGTTTCCAACTTACTTAATGGTGCTAATGATATAACAGCTTCTGCTTCTATGCCTAATGGTATGACTGATGAAATAATGACGAATGATGCTACAACTAGAAGTTTTGATGCAATATTA
Source organism: Saprospiraceae bacterium (assembly GCA_023301005.1). GTDB lineage: Bacteria > Bacteroidota > Bacteroidia > Chitinophagales > Saprospiraceae > CAJQQY01. The sequence goes on from JALZVK010000207.1 coordinate 6,598, forward strand.
GATGGAGTAGATATTTCGCTTATTATCAACTTAGATAACTTCGCACAAGAGACAACTTGGGAATTAGCTACATTAAATGGAGATGTAGTTTTCTCAGGTGGACCATACCCTGGACAAAACAATAGTCAAGTAATTGAGACTTGGTGTTTAGATCCAGATGACTGTTATGAGTTTACTATATTTGATTCTTATGGAGATGGTATTTGTTGTGGATATGGTTTTGGAAGTTATTCTATTGTAGATGCTGATGGGTTAGATTTATTTGCTTCTACTGGTGAGTTTGGAACTTCTGAGACTAATGAGTTCTGTGCAACTTTTGCATGTTCACTTTCAGGTGATATTGATATTTCCAATGAAACTGCTGCAGGTGCAGGCGATGGTGCATTGATGATAACAGCGGTTAATGGCGTTGGTCCATTTATGTATAGTATTGATGGAGGAGTAACTTTCTCTAGCACTAATGTATTTAATGGATTATCAGGAGGAACATTCAATATCGTGATTATGGACGTTGCAGAATGTCTATATGAAGAAACAGTTGAAGTTGCTACATGTGCAATAGAAATCTCTGCTACAGTAGTTAACGAAACTGTTTCAGGTAACGCCGATGGTTCTATCACTATCTCTTCAACTGGTGGACAAGGAACTATACAGTACAGTACTAATGGAGTTATCTTCGGTAGTAACAATATGTTTACAAATTTACCAATGGGTGATTATACTGTATTCGCAAGAGACGAATCAGGATGTCAAGCTTCAATTACAGTAACTGTAGATATTAATGTATCGACTGGTGATTTGACATTTGGTACAGCTGTAGAAGTATTACCAAATCCAACTAACGGTGTATTTAGAATCAACGTTATAGGATTAAATCGTGCAGATGTATTTTTACCAATCATCCTTTATGATGCGTCTGGTAAATTTATCTACCAAAGCCAGTTAGCAAAATATGACGATACTTATACTTCGCAAGTATCTTTAGTATCATTCCCATCGGGAACATATTTTGTAAGATTACTTGATGAAAATATTGACCGCTTAGTAAAAGTAGTTAAGAATTAATCATTTGTAATTACATTGTTATAAAAAAGGAGTTGTCATTGAAAAATGACAACTCCTTTTTTTATTTTAAAAATTAGAATAGAGAATAGAGATCATTACATTGAGAGAAAAGAGAAAAAATCCAAACAAGTCCCACTCGTCAAATCCGCTACAATCCGCTCAATCCGCGGCATCCGTGTTCTATCCTATCACACATAATCATTAGAATCATCCTTCAAAACAATCTCCACCAAATCCACCACATCATCATATTCCGTCATCAATTCCTTCCCAGGCACCAATTCATAAGTAGAATAAACCAACAAATAATCCCCCTCCCCTTCCAAAGAAATATTTTTTCTATCCACCAAAAACTCTAACGCCTTCGGACTAACTTCCCTTTCAAAAACATCCGCATCAATAGAAACGATCTCATACTTAGAATGAAATTCAGAAATACCAGGATAAGGTTTTTCATTATCCCAAAACATATTCGTTACTTGCTTCAGCAATCCTTTTGGACGAATTTCAAATCGAGGTAAATCTAAATCCTTAGCAAAGATTTCAAAGACTGTCGTTTTTCTTTTTTTAAAATCTCCAAAATACCAATAGTCATAAACTCTAACAGTTGCATCCAACGAAGCCTCCTTCTTTCTCATGACTCCTTTCAGTCGCTTATCTTTTTTTCCTTTAAAAATAGAAAACTCTTTGAGCATATAATCTTGCTTCGCAAAGGTTTCTTTGAATTTAAAACTAAAACCATTCGACCTTGCAATATGTCGCAAAGACTCAGTTCGTGCATCTCGTTTTATGATGTCTTTGATATCGTCAATAAATCCGTCTAGCATATTTATATTTGATTTTTTTTTACCTTAATGTAAACATACGAGGCACATAGGACACAAAGTCCTTATATCTTAATATTAAAAAAAAATTACCATGACTCAAGAAACTTATGTGTTCTATGTACCTATGTGGTAAATTCCAAGTTCGAAGGCAATTTTCAATTTTCAATTGCAACAAGTCGCTATCACTTCATTTCAAAAACCTTCATCAACGTCCCCAGATACTGCGAAGTCGTTTCCTTCATATAAACGCCCAAAGAAATCACCGTCTTATCCAACAAATTAATATCAAAAAATGAATAGTCAAATTGATGGTCTCTACCAATCGTCAATGAATTTCTTTTTTTAACAATCATCTCATACTCCGCCGATGAAATATTATTAGCACCTCCCGAATTAATATATTTTTTGATTCTTCTTTCTGTATCAGACAATCCATTTTTTAAAATATCTAAATCAGTTGCTGCATCCGCCAATATCTTTCTTTGCAAATTAATTCCATCAATTGCCATTTCCTTATCAGACTTAACCACCGAATCAGTTTTATCAATAGAAAAATAATTCTTATCAATATCACGATTAAATTGCTGAATCGTTTGCATATGAATTTGCGCCAACGCTCGCATCGGAACTAATATCTTTTCAAATTTCGATAACTGCAAATCATGATATTTACGTTCACCTGCGAGACTACGTTTGTCATGTTTATCATTTGTAACAATAAACATACGTAAAATCTTATTTTCTACTTTATGATCAATTGCTCGGGTAAGACTTAGCAGTTTAGAGAAATCTTCTGCTTGATGCTCGAAGAGTCGAATACTATCTAATATCTCATCTAATGGTTCTTTACCTCCCATTTCAAATCCGTCATCCTCGAATTCAAACTCATTGGATTCGGAGGAAGAAGATGTTGGTTTTTTCTCTTCACCACTATCTTCAAATATATCGTCATAAGGATTGGGCATCTTTGTAATGAATAATTAATGACCTGCCTTTGCCGGCAGGCAGGTGAAATAATTAATAATAGTTCTTGATACTTCTTAAGGCAAACGCACCAAAGCCAAACACTTGTGTATAGGTGTATAAGTGTATATGTATTAATGTTATCGAATACATTATCACTTTAGATAAATTTCATATACACCTTAACACTTATACACCTATACACATAAAGGGATTGCTTTGATGCGTTTGCCCTAAATACAATTATAATTAATTTCTAATTGAAAATCAAAACAATTTCCTCAATGCCTCTAAAACTCGATTAACTTCCTCCAAAGAATTATAATGACTCAAACTTAAACGCAAAACACCATCATCTAAATCTTTGACTTTCATCGTGCTCAATAATCGGTAGGCATAAAAATGACTATTCTTTGCCGCAATATTATAATTGGATAATGCATCGACCATTTCTTTAGAAGTATATTTTTCGGAACGCATAGAAATCGTCGCCTCTCGATTTTCAATCGTATTTTTTCCATATATCCGAAGTGGCAATTCTCGAAGTCCATCTAAAAGTTGTGCACAAATCATTTGTTCATAAGCATTCATGATATGAGATGCCTTTCGTGCTTTTTCATGTAAAGGCAAATCATCGGCTTGAAAATGATGATCATATACCGCACTAAAATATTCACCAATCCCAGCCAACGCAGCTATCGACGCATGATCAGGTCCAGCAGAATCCAACCACTTATAATGTATAGAACGATTAAAGAAATGACATTGAGGATCCAAGTCACCTAAGAAATTTTTACGGACGACCATGACACCTTGATGAGTGCCGTAAGTTTTATAAGTACTAAAAACATAAGCGTCAGCTTTGAGTTCATCTAAGTTTGGAATTTCATGTGGTGCAAATGAAACACCATCCACCACCAACCGACTTCCATAAGGTTCGATGATTTTAGCAATCTCATTAATAGGATTAATCGTTCCGATAATATTGGAACTATGAGTGACTGCAACAACTTTCGTTTTATCACTTATCAGTTTTTCTAAATCTTCTAACCACAATTCCCCCGACTGAGGATCTACTTTCCAAATGCTCAAAGTCGCTCCTTGTTGCCGACACAATCTTTCCCAACCTCCGATATTTGCTTCATGGTCTTGTTCCGAAACAATCACTTCTGTACCTTTTGTAACAATAGACTTACATGCTGCTGCGAGTGTATTTAAATTTTGAGTAGAAGATGCGCCGATGGTTAATTCATCAATCGAAACATGGAGCAACTCCGCCATCGTATGCCGACCCAAATCCATTGCCTCGCCTGCTTTTTGAGCGATAGGATTATTGCCATAAGGTTGCACTTTATAGTTGGTATAAAAATCTGTTAGGCGATTAACAGTAGTGGCGGCGGGGTAACTTCCTCCTGCATTATCGAAGAAGCCAATTTTTTGACCGAGTTCCGTTTGGAAGATTGGAAATTGTTGTCGGATAAAATCGAGGTCTAGTTGCATGATTGTTCATTTTGATTCTCATGCAAATTACGTTTTTTTATTTTACCGCAGAGTTTAAAAAAAGTTTGGCGCAGAGTTACACAGAGTTTTCGATTAGACTTATAAAAACTCTGTGTTACTCTGCGCCAAACTCCTTATCAACTCTGCGGTAAAATAAATTATAATTTCAAATGCGAGTCATCACAAAACGGACTTGTTTTAGAATGTTTGCAATTACACAATCTCGCTTTAGTTTTTCTTTTTACTTCAAATGGCATTGGTTTAAATTTAGAACCTTGATGCGAACCATCACAGAAAGGTTGATTCTTACTATAACCACATTGGCAAAATAAATACGTCGTATTTGGTTCGAGTTCAACCTTTGCAGGTTCGAGTGTTGTTGTATTTTCTCTTTTATAATCAGCTGCAATTTCGCTACCTGACTTATCTGATTTCACAACAGGGTAAAAATAACTCGCTGTCCATTTATCTTTTGGGTCATTGACCAATCCATAATCAGTAGGAAATTGTCGAGTGTATTTTGCTGTACCAAATAGCTGATCCCAAAGCGAAAACATATTTCCATAATTACCATTCGGGTCGCTGATATTATCCGCCATAGATTTTCCATGATGTGCATGATGGAAAGCAGGTGTAATAATAATTCTTTCTAACAATGTAATTACGGGATTTAAAAACTTGTGTTTATAAAAAAACGAATCCCACTTTATAGTACTATGCGAACCAATGATGACCAATTGTTTTAAAATCAAACCTAAGGCAACGCCCTTAGCTCCTCCTAAAAATACAACTATTCCTACCCACCAAATATTCGGCATTATCATATAATAAAACGCAGCATTTCGATAAGATACTAAGAAGCCCATTTCCTCTGCTTGGTGATGTGGTCGATGATATTTCCATAACCACTCGTACTCATGTGCGGAGCGATGATACCAATATTGCAAGACATCATCTATCAATAAATAAAATGGTAACATCATCCATAAACTCCAATCACCGAAGACATATAAGTAATCAGGTAACAATGTCTTCCCTATAAAAAATACTGCTATAACTATCGCGGGTTTGATTAACTGAGAAAGCACTAAAAAACCTCCGACCTCTTGTATCCAATCACTTTTCGTTCTTTTGGAACGATGTAAATATCCTGCGATAACTTCTGCTATTCCAAATACAATGATGATACTTGCAACGACATAGATGTCGAGGTCTTTGACTCCAAATAATGTGTTATCCATGTTTTGTTTAAATAAAAGTTCTCGTTCATATTTATATCATAGTTATTTCGGCTTCTTATTTTCACTCTTCGTCGTTAAAAAGCCTCACCGAACCGAAGGGTTCGCTTACGTTTTTTGCCTAGAAGAGTAAAAAAATAATCTCGAAATAACTTATGAATAAATATGAACAAGAACTTAGTTTTGAATACCTAAATATAATTAGTTTGGGTTAAAATGTATTTGGAATGGATTAGTTTTTTTTGTTGAACTGGTTTAATAAAGTTTGATTTTGATATTTAGTTTTTTTTGTATATTTCTTTTTGTTTTTTGGAAAAAGTGGGTAACTTTAGAAGGTAAAGATGGCTTCATCTTTTTTATATAAACGAACTCTTTATGATTGTAGAACCTGTCTGGATTTTTTAATTGTGTTTTTTGGTGGCTGCGATTATGAGGTATATATATATTTACATCTTATATCTATAAACGAAAAATAAAAAATGAAAGCACTACTTAAAATAGCCATTCTAGTTTTAACTTCAAATTGCATCTGCTTTTCACAAGTAGAATGGGCTCCACAAAATGCAAAATGGGTATATAGCGATTACATAACTAATTCTGCAAACCCAACTTATACTACGATTGAATTAATCGGGGATACTGTTATTCAAAACATTACAAATAAAATTCTAAGAATAGAAAATATCTTCGAATGTTCGGGGATAGAAGAAACAATTTATACTTATCAAACATCTGACAATAAAATTTTTGCAAAGCTAAATGGAAATGATGAACACAAAATGATATATGATTTCAATGCTTTGGAAGGAGATACATGGGATATACCAATACAAGTTGATAATGTGGAAGACACATTAACTTATGAAATAAATGCAGTTACAATCATAAATGATGATGGAATTGAAAGAAGAGTTTATAATGTGTCAAGAACATATAAAAACAATTTAGCAGGTTTTAATCTTCCTTCCGAGATATTAGTTGAAGGAATTGGTGATTTGTATTTTATTACTGCATGGCAATCTCAAAATTGTAATGGTAACTTATATCATAAACACCTTAGTTGTTATTCAGATATTCAATCCTCTTTTATTAGGATTCCAGAAGATACTGCCGCAGTATGTAATGATATAATATCGAGCATAAATAATGTTCAAATTTCTAATTTGAAAGATAAAGAAAATCTTATATACCCAAATCCAAGTACAGGGGTATTTACTGTTAAAAATGAATATCTCATTGAGGAGTTTGAAATCTTTGAAATAAATGGAAAACTAATTAAACGAGACAAGTTAAAATCAAATCAGATTGATATTTCAAATCAAGCAAACGGTATTTATTTTGTTAGATTACTCACAAAAGATAATACATTCATTTACAGAAAAATAATAAAAAATTAAATGCGACTTATAACGAAAGAAACATAGTTATAACAATTTCAATAGGAGTATAAATCTAAAATCAACCTACTATTCAACTTTGCAATTGTATTGTTATAAAAAACATAATTTACAAATTAAAAAAATATAACCATGCTAAAACTAAAACAAATAATATGAGCAACAAAAATTTTTCAGACAAAAGAAAACTCACTTACTACCTTGGAATTATACTTGTCGTTATTGGAGCTATTCTATTTATTTCAACTTTTTTAAATCAAACAATTAGCTTTGGGGATGAACTTGGAGATTTTGATGGTTTTAAAGAAAAATTAAAAAATCAAATGTTCCGTGCAGGAAGTGCTGTCATTCTAATTTCAATTGGAACAATTCTTTTAGCTTTAGGAAGACGTGGAATTGCTGGCGCAGGTTTAATATTAGATACTGAAAGAGAAAGAAAAGATTTAGAACCAATAAATAGAATGCGAGGTCGTCAACTCAATGACGCACTAGAAGAAGTAGATTTAAAACAACATCTAGCCCAAAACCAAATCATTAAAATCAAATGTCAATCTTGTGCACATTTAAATGATGAACATGATAATTTTTGTAGCGGCTGTGGAAAGAAAATTTAAATTAAATCAATATCTAAAAACCTAACAATACATTTACAAAATCCAAAACAATACAATTCACAAACCTTCTCTCAAAACAAAACAACATGAATCTAAAATCAAACCAAGCAAAAACCATCACCGTAAGTTCATTGTTATTTTTATTCATCTGTCTTATTGGATGCACCTCTTCCAAAACATCCGTACAAAATAAAAGCCTCGAAAAAAAATATGAATCCGCTTTAAAGAATTTACAAAAAGGAAAAGCTGTAGAAAAAAACAAAGCTACATTGGTAGCTTCTCTAAATGAACTCTTATCCACTCAATCAATTATAAGTGATAGTTTGATTAAATATGATCAGATGGAAATGAAGGAAAAAGGATATGAGATAAATAGTAGTTTATATAAAAAACTAGAAGAGTCGCAGCAATTTACAGATTCAAAATTTGATGTAGAGATGGCTAGTATTAAAAATGAAAATCTAAAACTAGATGGAATTTTTAATCCTTATTTTTTAAACAAGGGAAAAGAAACATTTAGCGAAGCGAAAGAAAAAGATGATAAATACTTATCAAGAGATGCCTACGAATCTTTAATGAAATCTAAAAAATATGGTAATGAGGAAGTTGATGGATTGATCAAAGAAAGTTTAGATTTTAGTTATTTAGTTTATAAAGTAGAAGCGAAAGACCTTGAGAATACGAGTTATAAAAGTATGATTGATGATCAATTTAAGGAACTCCAAAACTTAGAATTATTTTTGACAAAAGTCTTTTATAAAAAGAAAGACAATACGCCTTGTGATTGTCAAGTGGAAATTTTATTTGATCGATTAATAACTAATGATTCGGAAGATGGAAGTACCCAAGAGTTTACAAAACAAGTACAAGAGCAAATACAAAAATCAGATGGCTCTACTGGTGTAACTACAATTACAGTTAGAGGCTCGGTTACGCAACGAATAAAAAGAAGAAATCTTGATTGGGCGGTTAGAATTAATATTACTCCTAATGGTAATAATTGTAAATTGAAAAATAAATCTTATGCGAAAAAATTGGTTTCTGAATCTATAACCATTAATACATCTGGTGATCACAGAGCG
>JALZVK010000208.1 GCA_023301005.1 Saprospiraceae bacterium
GAATTCCAAATTGCACCAGGAGGTATAGGTTTTGTTTTTCAATCTCAATTCCTCGGATTTTTGTATCGCCAATATTTTGAGATTGAAAAACAAAACCTATACCTCCTGGTGCAATTTGGAATTCCATCATATTTTGATACTCCGACCAAAAGATAGCAGCGTCTATAAATCCATTCCACTCTTTGACTTTAAATCCTTGTTTGATACCTAGCTCGGTAGTCCAACCTGTTTCTGATTCCAAACTCGGATTAGGCATAACATTAATACCACCAGCATTTGTAGCAATGAACTGTTCAGCAATAGTAGGGTAGCGATAGCCTTGTCCCCATGAAGCACGAAGGAAAGTACTTGGACTTAATTGATAGTTAGCACCAAATCTAAATACTGGTTTTCCCTCTGAGATTTTTCCATTAGGAATCGTATCATTAATAATTATCGGATTTGGAAAACTAGGAACTGTTGTACTTATAAATTCAGGACTACGAGTTGTGTTTTGTTCGTAGCGCACTCCAAAAGAGAGATTAAGTTTTTCAAAAAACTTTTTATCTAATTGAAGATAACCTGCAAAATTTTGACTGGTATAAGTGGTGTCTCCATAAAGTTCTGCTTGGATAAAAGTCGAAGTAGAAACCAAACCAGTTGACATCACTAATCCTTTATCTTCCCATTTCTTTTGGAATTGATATTCACCATAATATAATTGAGACTGATTAGATTGATTGTTATTATTGTTATTATTAATACTATAAAGTCTCCCGGTCAGTCGATGACGATTACCTGACTTATCAAAGTAATTGATAAATGGATCAATCGTAAATCGAAATCTATTAGATTCACTTGATGAGTTATTTAAATCATTAGGTTGGTAAGCACCTTCGTTACCATTTTTCCAAAGGAAAAAACTTGAACTTTTTCCTGGATTAAAATTCGAATTAAATCCAATGGTCAAATTTTCATTAATTAAATATCGAGTTCCCAAAGAGAAACGACCATATCGAGAAAACGTATTTTGTCTAAAACTGCTACGGTCAAAATAATATCCACCTAATACTAAATCAAGTTTTTTTATTTTTTGACGATGAGCAAAACTAAATCCAAATTCACGAGGTTGGTCTGCAATATCATTCGTTACTTTTTCGAAAGAATCATCTGAATTAACGATCATACTGTCCCACCAAATTTTGGATATATCTTTTGGGTCATCATACATTGTATAAAAGGTAGAAAATTTTGTAACAGGTTCAGAAGTTGCATAAGCAGTTCTTACATTGATAATTCCATTAAGTGCTGACGAACCATATAATGCAGATGCTGCACCTTTTACCACTTCGATTTGAGAAATATTTTCAACTGGAATATCATTCCATTGTGCTAACCCTGCATCAGCTTGGAGTGCGGGAATATCATCCACCAATAATAACACTCGACTACCTGCGCCAAATGACCAACCCGAACCTCCTCTGATATTAGGTTGATTATCAATCAACGTTACTCCTGCAATTTTTCCTAACACTTGATCTACGGAAGTACTATTAGTACTTTCTATTAAGCGAGGTTTTAATACTTCCAATGAGATGGTGGTCTCAGAAAGAGGTTTTTCATATTTACCACTTGTAACTGTGGCAGTTTGTAAGAGGTTTGTTTCAAAACCTAGTTCTAAATTAATTTCTTTTGATTCGCCTTCAGCCAAAGAAATTTCTTTAATTATTGTTTCATAACCGACATAACTAAATACAATAATATGATTTCCCTCAGGTAAGTCTAATTGATATTTTCCATCAAAATCGGTTACGGTACCCACATTTTCTTTAGTCATTATGGTTGCAGAAATAAGTGTTTCATTTTCTTCCTTATCCATAATGACTCCATAGACAGAAGCTTGTTGTCCATATACATTAGAAGAAATGAAAATAAATAAAGAACTGACTACCAGTAGTTTGTAGAGATTTAAAAGCATGCTGTGAAAGATTTGTAAAGTTTGAAATTTGTTTTAAAACGGTTACTCTAGCGAAAGGTGAGTGACATTCTTAAGCACCAATTTAGTAGAAAAAATTGGTCTGAAATGTATTTGAAAAATATTAAATAGGGAATTTAGTGCTGAGTAATAATAACCAAACTTAAAAAAATTAAATTAAATTGTCTAAACACATCATAAAATTTTCTACTTTTGCGTTACACTAATTAGAAATACCTACCTAACTTTGTCCATCGAAAATATTCGATAGGAATTCCTAAAAATAATTTCTGAAAATATATCTATAAATTCTTTAATGCAACTGAAGTTGTATTTTATATTTTTATAAATAAAAATAATATACTCGTAAGAGTATTACTACATTTAATTTAAAATTCAATTTTCATTTACCAAAATATTAAACTACTCACATGAAAAAATCACTACTACTTAGTTTGTTTTCTTTCTTATGTTTATTTCAAGCAAATGCTCAATGGGGTAATTGCGCACCTGATTTAATGTATGCTGATTCTAGTTTTGGAGTATATCCAGCACCATTAAACGCAGCTAATCCTAATGGCGGAATTCTTTCTACTGCTTGTGTTGGAGGAGATTACTTTTTTACTTGGACTATGAAAATTCCAGAAGTAGTTGAAACGAGCTTATTAACTGTAAATGTGGATTCTATTGTAGTTACAGCTGATGATGCCGTTCTTAATTTGCCGGCAGGAATGACTTATGCTATGAATCCTGAGAGTGGAGTTTTTACTCCTGAAGATTCATTAGCATGTATTACCATTTTTGGAACTCCACAAGAAGAAGGTACTTTTGATTTAAAGATTGTATTAACACTTTATAGTCAAGATTTACTTTTAGTTGGTGGTTCTCAGACTTTAGAGTTACCTAGTAACTTAATTGCTGGAGCTGAAGGAAACTATTTTTTAGTTGTTGAGCCTACAGGTACAGCTGGTTGTTTTACTAGTGTTGATGATGTATTAGCTGAATCATTTTCAGTAAGAAACTTACCCAATCCATTTAGCAATTATACTAATGTCGAAATCGTAGCAGAACATTCTGATGAATTGATTTTTAGAGTATATGATTTAATTGGAAATGAAATTCACCGAGAGAACATTCAGGTGATTGAAGGTATTAATAACTTCGAATTTGACGGAAGCCATTTATCAAATGGTATCTATACTTACATGATTGAAAAAGATGGTGCTTTAGTTACTAGCAAGATGGTGATTAATCGATAAGGAATGATACAATAATAAATACAGATTTTGGGCTGTATATTTTTCCGTTATACTTCGTTAATCCCGCTTTTGAGCGGGACGCCGAACTAAAGGGTTCGCCTATGTTTTTTGCCTAGTCTAACAAAAAAATCTTCAACCCAAAAAACTGCATTCATTAATGTATTCTTCCTAAGAGTTAAGAATTGTTATATGGTTTCGCTTCGCTCATTATTTTTTTTTATAAAATAAATGCGAGCGAAGCGAATCAGATAAGACTTTTATACTCAATTTAAGAATTAAGCTAATTCAAAATTTGGAATGAATCAATCCTATTCATTTTCATTCTAATCAAAACCGTTTCATATGTTGAAAAGAAATACCTTCCAATTTTTTTTCCTAACTATCCTTACCAACCTTATATTTTTAAATTCCTTACAAGCTCAAACTGGTTGCCCCGGTTGCCAAGTAGATGTGCCTAATAATTTAGCTGCTGATACGATTTATTTGGATAACTTTCCAGATGCAACTGCCTTTGCTGCTTATGACCAAGATGTAAGTTTTAGATTACCTAAAACTACAACTCCAGTAGCTGCGACTGATCCAACTGTTATCGCAGGAATTACTTTGGATGAAATTGCAATTATTCAAATTACTAATTTGCCTCCTGGGATAGAATGGGAAACGAATGCTGATTCCTATTTCCCAGATACTCAAACAGATGGTTGTGTACGATTATGTGGAACTCCATTAGCATCGGGTACTTTTTTATTAGATGTTATTCTGGAAGTTAAGATTGGGTTTTTTACTCAAGAGACTTCTTTCCAAAGAGAAATGGTTGTCCTTCCTTCGTCAATAATTAATGATGGATTTACGATGACAAATGGAAGTGGTTGTGGAGAAGTTACCGTTTCATTTCAAAACAATGTTCCTTCAAATGGTAACAGCGGTTATTCTTATAACTGGGATTTTGGAAATGGAAATACAAGTAATAATGAAAATCCAAATACTCAAACTTATTCTACTCCAGGTGTTTATCCAGTAGATTATCAGGCAGTTATAGATACATCTGATTTTACTTTAACTAAGGTTAGGATTATAGATGCTGATTGTACTGATTTGACAAATGGTCCAGATTTTTATTTAGATATAATAGATCCGAATGGAAATTCATTTGTTACACCTTCATTTAGTAACCCTGGGACGCCTTTTGATTTTAATTTAAATATTCCATTACTTCCTGGGAATTATACACTAGTGGTAAAAGATGAAGATAGCGGACTGAATGGATCAGATGATGAATGTGATTTTTATTCGTTTAATCAATTGTCCAATGGAGTTTTAATCAACGGAAGTTCTTCCGTGCAATTAACTATTCTACATCCAGTAGATACCATTACGACTACTGATTCGGTTTATGTCTTTCCAGTTCCTACTCAACCAATTATAAACTTTGATACACCAATGACTTGGTGTGAAGATGAGACAATTATTCTTTCTTCTTCTTATCCAAATAATAATCAATGGGTGGTAGATAGTACTCCGATATTTGGCGCAACTGACCCAACTTGGTTAGTGCAAGATTCTGGAAATTACGAAGTAACTTATACCAATGATTTTGGGTGTACAGCTACATCTGATGTTTTGGATATCATGTTGGATCCTTTACCTGAGTTACCGATTTTTAATAACGATAATAATTTATTAGAGGTTGTTGTACCTTCAATTTTACCAGATGATTATTCTTTGCAATGGTTTTATGAAAATACTTTGTTACCGGGCGAAACGGATTTGTCTTACTGTTTGACTCAGACTGGAAGTGTTAGTTTGGAAGTAACTGATAATGTAACAGGTTGCACAAATGTTTTTACGAACAATCAAACTTTTGACCCAGATTCCAACTGTGGAATTTCGAGTATAGATAAAATTGTAAACAGTACATTTAATGTTTATCCTAATCCATTTAGGGGAAATATCTTTATTGAATTTTCTATTGATGAATCAACAACTTTCGAGATCAATGTGATTGATATGTTGGGAAGGAAAATAACTCTTGATTCAGAAAATCAATTTCAAGGTACATTCAATAAGAGTTATTCTTTTGACCAATTTACTGCTGGAGTATATTGGTTGGAATGTGATTTTGGAGCATATCGCTTGCATAGAAAAATAGTATTGCAGAAATAACTTTAATTGCGGCTTTATGTCACAATGAAGATAAAAGCGTATAAAAGTAAAAAAGCATAGATTTTTATATAGCTTATTTATAGGATATATAAATCATTGTAAATGATTTAATTAAGTTTGTTAAAAAGGAATTAATCCGAGTTTTCATTTGTTGAAAACTCGGATTTCTTTTATTAATGGCATGTCATTTGCCTTTCTAGGATATAAATTCACCTATTCCCGCTGCTTAAATATAATTATGAAACAACAGATATTAACCTATTTACTTCCAGTAAAATTTTCTACAAATAGAACTATCCTATGGGGTTTTCTTCCCTTAACATTTATCTCTTTATTACTATTTAGTTTTCGTTCACCAGAAGTTCAAAACTCTTCTTCATTTTTCTCATT
>JALZVK010000209.1 GCA_023301005.1 Saprospiraceae bacterium
ATTTGCTAGATTTAAGCCAAGCAAATTTAGAAGCAAGTAGCGATAAACAAATTGCCAATGAAATAAAACACATCGGCGTTCCTCCACCTGTCCTTGGACATTTTGTCATTCCTGTCAACTCTCCTATTGTTCCCGTTGAAGCTATAAGTGTAACGGTACCTATCAGAGAAAAGTAAACATATTTCCCATTTGAAATAGGTAAAAGATGTGCAACGAGTGCCCCCGAAAAACAAGCTAAAACAATATAGCATGCTGGAATACTTAATATTTTAGGACAAATATTTCCAACTTCCCATTCGTTCATCACTAAGTCTGAGGAACCATAAATTGCAAAACCTGCAACTAGAATAATAAGCACATACCAAATATTTTTCATGTAATTATTTTTTATTTTTTGTCTAACTCTTTATTTTTAAAAGAATGTTGATTTTTTGGACGCTTAACAAAAAACCAATATACTAATCCGATAACCGATAAAACACCAATTACTTCTAATGAGTGTTCACTCAAAAAATGCAATTTTTCAATCAAGATATCAGCACAAAAATATCCTAAACCTCCCAAAACACTAACCCATAATCCAATTCCGATAGCGCTATGCAATGCAAATTTAGAAAAACTAATATCTTCTTTTAACCCTGATAACATTATAATTACGGTACTAACACCAAACATAAAACGATAGACTGTTAAATAAAATACAGGTCTCTTATTGTACCATCCTGAAGCATTTTCTAACTTAGTTTGAAGCTTTGGTTTATTGTCAAGTAATTTTCTTCCTTGTTTTTTTACTAATGAAAATTGAAGCATATCTCGTGTGTAAGCTCCTAAAAATGAAGCAATCAATCCTCCAAAAAAATTAAAGTAACCTAACTTAGCACTTAAAACTGAAGTTAATAAAAATATTTCTCCTTCAAGAAAAGTTCCAATATAACTGGCGAGATAGCCACATGTTTCGAATAAATTTTCTAACATTTTATAATGTATTTACTGCGTTTACTTTAGGGTTATTAATATTCATTGAAGTACCATCTGGTAGAGCTATACTTACAGATTTAACTTCCGTATCGCCTCCTAAACCGAAAGTGATTGTAGAAGTTTGATCACTCCCCAATCCTTCTCCTATCACATAAGCATCCGTCAAAGTAGTACCATCTTTTTTGGTTAAAGTAATTCTAGAACCGACATATTTTGCATTTTCAGGAAGTCGTACTGCAAGGTAATTAGCATCGCCACCTTCATTCAATCGAACGATTACAGGACCATCTAAATTTGCAAATGCTAAATCAGGATAACCATCTTGATTGAAGTCACTTGACAATGGAGTGATTCCATAATTTGCATTAACAGCATTGGCTTGATCTTCAACTGCAGCGAAAGTTCCATTTTCTCTTTGCACTAAAAAACGTCCTGGCAATTTGAATAATTGATGAGGAGGAAAGTCAACATAATTTTCTGCAACAACTAGATCTTGTCTTCCATCCAAATTAAAATCTTCAAAAATTGCACCCCATGAAAATTCAAAATCAGCTACTTTAGTTTCAGTCGCAACATCTGTAAAGTTGAAATTTCCATCATTTCTAAAAAGAATCCAATCATTGATAAAGACATCTTCTTCTGCCAAATCTCCCCTTGCCATAAATATAGGAACAGAACTTCCTGTATTGGAAAAGAAGAAATCTATGTTACCATCATTATTATAATCACCTACTGCAATTCCCATTGGGTAAGCATATTTGCCAGTTGTTGGATTTGATTTTTTAGTGAATTTTTTACCACCTTCATTTTTATATGTTCTTACTTCACCTGTATCATGTGCCACTACAAGATCGAGAAAACCATCATTATCCATATCTACCAAAATCCCCATAAATGTATTGTGGATATATGTCAAACCAAATTCTTCAGTTCCATCTTTAAATGTGTTGTCTCCATTATTTATCATCAAAAGACTTGAACCTCCATAGGAAAAATCTTTAAAAATAGTTTGTCCTTCCATCAAATCTTTTTTGATGTAATTAGCAACAAACATGTCTGCATGTCCATCTCTATTTATATCTCCAAAAGTAATAGAAGCACAAATAGATTTTTCATTAATCGGCACTTCAATTTCAGATACTTCAAAACCATCTCCATTATTTTTAAACCATAACACTCCTATATCAGTAGTCAAAAATAAATCAGTCTTACCATCATTATCTAGATCAAATGAAGCAGCACCATAAGTACTATACTTTTCAGATTTGGCAGGTAAGTTAAATGATGATTTTACAAAACCACCATCTTTATAACTAAAGAGTGCATCTTCTTTATCGTATCCTCCTCCAACAAATAATTCATCTACGCCATCATTATTGACATCAATCAAAGCAGAAGCAGCCAATGGAAGAGATTTCTCTCCATTATATTTATTTGTAAATGAAATGTTAGCATTTTTAAAAGTAGGGATTTCATTTTTTGGAACAGTATAATCACATGCATGAAATTCTTTTCCAAAATCTTTATCTGGAATATTTTCAGCT
>JALZVK010000210.1 GCA_023301005.1 Saprospiraceae bacterium
AAATTTACATTCTTGGCTGATTATTTTGTCCTTAGTTTTCCTTTAAAATCAGTCATATTATCAACAATATTCCTTCTTTTAAAGAAAAACTAAGAACAAAATAATCTACCCAAGAAAGTAAATTTATTAATGCACTATGCCTAAGTTGATAAAGTACAATAAATTAAAAGTCTAAAGTAACTAATGGGAAAAAATCTACAAGCTATAAAACAACGTTTTGGAATCATAGGTTCTTCGCCGTTACTCGATAATTCATTGGGGACTGCGTTAAGAGTTGCGCCTACTGATTTGTCAGTTTTGATTTATGGAGAAAGTGGAGTTGGTAAAGAAGTCTTTTCAAAAATTATCCATTCTTTAAGTCCTCGAAAACATAATAATTTTATTGCGATTAACTGCGGAGCAATTCCAGCAGGTACGATAAACTCTGAATTGTTTGGTCATGAGAAAGGTGCATTTACAGGTGCGACCTCTGACCGAAAAGGGTACTTTGAAACCATTGATGGCGGAACAATCTTCTTAGATGAGATTGGAGAAATGCCTTTGGATACTCAGGTTTTCTTATTGAGGATTTTGGAAAGTGGAGAATTTATGAAAGTCGGTTCTAATAAACTTTTAAAAACTGACCTACGAATTATAGCTGCAACAAATGTTGATTTGGAGGAGAAAGTTAGTCAAGGGAAATTTAGAGAAGATTTATATTATCGTTTAAATACGGTCTTGATTAAAGTACCTTCTTTACGAGATCGACCTGAAGATATTTCAATTCTATTTAGAAAATTCGCTTCCGACTTTGCTGAAAAATACAGGACAACTGCGGTACGATTAGATGAAAAAG
The DNA here is from genome assembly GCA_023301005.1 of Saprospiraceae bacterium. GTDB lineage: Bacteria > Bacteroidota > Bacteroidia > Chitinophagales > Saprospiraceae > CAJQQY01. Next base: position 836 of record JALZVK010000210.1, read on the forward strand.
CAGAACTGCTTTTAGAGAATTATAATTGGAGAGGAAATATTAGAGAACTGAAAAATATAGCAGAAAGAGTTTCTTTAATGTCCGAAGAGAAAATTATTACTGCGGAAGCTTTGATTGATTCTAATCCGCAATTGTTAGAAAGAAATTTACCTGCGATTCCAAAAAGAAGAGGTGCTGGAAATGATTCGTCTTCATTCGAAGAGCGTGAGATTTTATATAAATTGTTATTTGAAATGAAAACGGATTTGAATGATTTAAAATCATTGGTCTTTGAAATGATAAAAAGAAATGACTTGGAAGTGCCTGACCTTCGTAATCTAAAACAGTTGGATGCTCCTTCATTTCCAAATGCAGGAAACAGAGATCCATTTGCAGAAGATAGAAATAGATATGCATCTGGCAATTCGAATTTTCAAAATACACCACCTGTATTTAATGAAAATGATAACCAACCTATTATAATTGAAAATCCAGATTTTGATCATGCGGAAGAAGTTGAGGAAACATTGTCATTGGAAGCGATGGAAAAATTAATGATCGACAAAGCCTTGAAAAAATATAAAGGTCGAAGGAAAGAAGCTGCTGATGAGTTGGGTATTTCTGAAAGGACTTTGTATCGGAAGATTAAGCAATATGAATTGTAACAAAAAAATAAGGTTGCCTTATTATAAGACAACCTTACGAGGTTTGGTATATCATGTTCTTATGCTCTTGGCGTAGTACCACGAGTCAATGGGATTAAGACACCTGTGGTTAGTGCAAAGTTTTTATTTCTAAAGTCCAAATCGATAACTGGCAAGTTATCTAGTTTTGTAAATCCATGTGTAAATCTAGCATCGACAAATAATTTACTTCCACCTAAGTTGACAGTTCCACCTGCTCCGATCGTTCCTCCAATATCAAACCTTGTCAAATTCAATGCATCCAAATCAAATTTTTGATCGATAATATTTACATCAATAATAAAGTTAGCTACCGTTCTAAATCTTCCACTAGTCGCATAACTCATCGTCGGTCCTGCAGCAACATATCCACCAATTTTACCATTTCCAAAATTGTATTTTCCAAGAACTGGCATTTCAATATAGTTCAAATCTGTAATTGCTTTTACTCCAACAGGCAAGTTGATATTACCTAATTCAATTGGAATTCCTTGAGCAACTTCGAATCCTTTTTTAGTGAAATTTAATTCAGGCTGAATAGCAAATCCATTCTTGATTCCGATTTCAGCAACTGCACCAAATGTAAATGATTGGTTAGCAGATGTACTAGGTATTGCAACTAATGAAATATCTGGAGTAGTGATATTTGCATAATTAACTCCTGCTTTCAGTCCTATGGATACCTGAGCAAATGTAAATGTCGCTAATAAAAGTGCGAAGGTTGTTCCGAATAATCTTTTCGTCGTGTTCATAATTGCAAATTTTTAATAAAGTGAATTAATGTTTTCAACCAATATTGTTTTATGATTGATATGACCACAAGATGCAAGCTTTACCTGTTAATTGGAGTTAAGTCCTTGATAAGGATTTATTAAAAAAAATAGGAATACGATGGAAGACTCTTAAAAAAGGTTAAAAAAATGAGGGAATCTTAAATTTCATTAAGTTATTGAGAGGGGGCGAGCGACCGTTTTTTACGATTTAGCTGAATATTCGAATTAAGAAGTTTTACGAGTTATCTTTTTTTACGATTAGTCTGAATTAGGGAAAAAGGGAAGACGGATTTGAGAAGTAAGAAGTTTTGACGAGTCTTCTTTTTTAACGATTTAACTGAACATTCGAATATTCGAATTGTGAAGTATGATACCTTACATTTATATCATTGACTTACTACGTAAGTGTTATGTTTTTAAATAAAATTTAAATCTGCTTTTTAAGTTTCGGGATTTGATTATTCCTCTTATAAAATTTATACCTATAATTATTAAATTTACTTCGTAAGTATTTTATTTTTTAAAATTAAGCTTATGCGTAAAACTTCAAAATTTGAATGTTCCTTTGTTCAGTCAAATCGTAAAAAAAGAAGACTCGTCAAACTTCCTACTTCTCAAATCCGTCTTCCCTTAGCGTAGCGTTCCCTAATTCAGTAAAATCGTAAAAAAGGAAAACTCGTCAAAACTTCAAAATTCGAATGTTCCCTTGTTCAGTAAAATCGTAAAAAAAGAAGACTCGTCAAAAAATCACCCTTTCCTAACTCCCCACAAAATAGTTCCCCATCCAACAATAAAAAACAATCCACCAATAGGAGTAATAGGTCCGATGACACTTGACCAAGAATCAATACCTAGATAAGCACGAGTCGATAACAAATAAAGCGAACCCGAAAAACAAATGATACCCGCAAAGAAAAACCAACCAGCTATATTGAATAATTTATTATTAAAATGATTCCCTAACCAAGCCGCAATAAAAATAGCGAAGGTGTGATAAAATTGATAAGTCACACCCGTATGGAAAATAGCAAGTTGATCAGGTTCGATTAATTTTTTCAAACTATGCGCTCCGAATGCTCCAAAAACAACTGCAAACATTCCTGTGATAGCACCTATAGTTAATAGACTTTTGTTCATTGTCGATATTTTTTTTACCTTGGAAAATAGAAAACAAAGATTAAATTAAAATTAAACATACTTAGAACTTTATACGTATAACTCACACGTTATGAAGTTCTTATGAAACACTTTCACGTTGAGAAAAATATCATTACTTACCCTTACCTTAGGTATTATTGCCTTTCTGATCTGGTTCTTCTTTATACAAGTTACCTATAGGTCGCCCTTTGCAAGTGTATCTCCAATCGAAGCGATTCCCACTAGTACTCCTGTTATTTTGAAATTCGAAAATTATTTCATCATGCGTAATGCGCTTGTAAAGATGCCTTATGCTGACGAGATGAGTACTACATTTTTCGTAAAAAAAATGTCAGAAGATTTTAAATGGATGCGGACGCTATTTTCAAATAAAAAAGAACATCGACAACTTTTGTTGGATAGTCCCATAACAATGTCTTTACATTTAAGTGGGAAAAATGATGCAGGTTTTCTCTATGTTATCAAAGATGATAACAAAGTATTTGCATATAAAGATATTTTAAAAAATTATAAACACTCCAAATTTAAATCAAAGGGAAATATAGTTTATGTAGTTGAACTTTCCGATGAGGTGAAATACACTTTTGCTTTTTATAAAGATTTAATATTGATGTCTAAATATTCTTATTTGGTTGAAAATGGAATGAAGCAACTTCGAAGTCCTGCTGCAAATTTATTAAACGATAATCGAATAGATTATAAAAATGCTTTGACTCGAAATGAAGATGAAGTCGAAGTCGTAGTCTTATTTGAAAATCTAAAAAACTTCTCTACTACTTTTTTAAATCAAAAAGCAACTCAGCAATTAGAATACTTTTCCAAAAATATTTCTTCTGGAAAATGGATTTTAAAATTTCAAGAAGAAGGTGTGCAAGTTGTTGGTTTGTTAAAATCAACAGATGTAAATGTATTGTTAGGAAATGATTATTCTAATCAGATTTATAACTCGAAAGTACAAAATGTCCTACCTGGAAATATTGCTTATTATTTTAGAAACAATATAATGGGTATTAATTCCGAAAGTGAAAATTTCGAAAAAGAAGAACATATTTTCAATAAATATTTTCTACCGTGGTTAGGTGAAGAATGGTTGACAGGTCGTTCGGAAATATTTACTAGAAAAATGAATGCAGAAAAATTCTTTGCATTTCATACTAAGGATAAAAAGTTAGCACAACATTATTTACAGAAATTATCAGATAGTGTGGACTTAGTGAAAAGTTGGACTTATCAAACTTATCCAATTCATCAATTAAATATTAATGCGTTACCAATTCCATTTTCTAATGGAGAAGAATTCCTGATGGAAACACCTTCTTATGCAATTATAGATAACTATGTTGTGTTTTCAGGTGCGCCTCGAATTATTGAAAATTGGATAGACAAACACATCACTAATCAAACTTTGGCTGGACATATTCCTTATTTGAAAATGAAAAATAAAGCTAGAGAAAATGATGTTTTAGAATTTTATTGGAATCAAAATAAATCTGAACGACTTGTCAAAAATTCATTTATAGCTAAAGATCCAAAGACTCAAAAACAAATTGAACTATGGAAAACATTTCCAGCAATTGGTTTAAATGGGAAATGGAAAAACGATGAATTAGTTTTTAATGGATATTTATTTTTTGAAAAAGAGCAAAAAGAAAGTACCACTATAAAGTGGCGATTACCTTTACAAGCTAATGCCGCAACTCAACCTTATTCAGTTTTTAATACTAAAATAGGAGCTCATCAAATTTTGATTCAAGATGAAGATCATCGGTTGTATTTGATAAATGCAGATGGGGTAGAGGTTTGGAATATTTTATTAGAGCATCCAATTCAATCTGAAATTAAGGTCAAACAATTTTCAGAAAAAGGGAAGGAGTGGATTGTTTTTAATACTAAAGAAAAAATCCACTTATTAGATTTTAAAGGTGAAAATAAAACTGATTTTCCAATTCAATTAGCTGCATCAGCGACTAATGGATTATTGTTGGCGGACTTCGGAGGTTATGATAATGGGATATTTATAGCTTGTTCTAATCATTTTATTTATGGATTTAAAGAAGATGCCTCTCCATTTTCAGGATGGAATGCATTGGAATCCAAAGGCAATATCGAGCAACCTCTGCAACATTTTCAAACAGAAAATAAAGACTATATTATTGCATTAAATACTGAAGGTGATATTTTTTCATTTGATAAAAATGGTTTTAAAACTATCGAAGGTTCTAACATTGCATTTACATCTTCATCACCTTTATGTTTTCAAATGAAAAATAATAATGACGCAGTCATCGCTAATCATAAGGGTGAACCACAAGTCATAGCATTGGAAGGTGAGGACATTAGTGTTTTACAAAAAGGAAAAAAATCTCAACGAGATTTATTATTTGCGGCAAATGATTTTGGAGGAAGTCCGCAAACTGATTTTGTAACTTTAGAAAATAATCAACTTCAAATTTTTTATCATCATAAAAATAAATTCGAAGCATCAGGTAATTATAAATTCAGTAATCCTCAAAATTCTATTTTCGCTGTTCAAACTAAAACGATGAATAAGGCGATGATTGGAACATTATGCAAAGAACAAAGTCAGATTTATTTGTTAGATAAAAAAGGGAATTTGCATGATGATTTTCCTTTGGCTGGTACGACGGAATTTGAGTTAGTACATTTATTCTCTGATGATAAAAAAGTGGTTTTGGTGGCTGATGGAAATCAGGTGGTGACTTATGAGTTGTCTAGTTTTTAATGTGTTTATGTGTATGTGTGTATGCGTGTATAGGTTTTTCTCCTTTCTTTTGATTCTATATTATTGAGTCTCTTTGAGACTTTTTTCTTTTCTAAAAAAAAACAGCTAAAGTTATTCATTCAATGCATTCCAATTAATAGGAGTCAAACCTTGTTTTTCCAATAGCTCATTAGTCTTAGAAAAATGTTTATTCCCAAACCAATAGCCACGATTAGCACTCAAAGGAGAAGGATGCCCCGAAGTCAAAACGTAATGATTGAGTTCATCAATGAGCTTAGCTTTCTTTTTTGCAAAACCTCCCCACAATAAAAAAACAATACCTTTACGTTCATCAGAAAGTTTGCGAATAACAGCATCTGTAAATTTATGCCAACCAATATCTTTATGCGAATTCGCATGGTGTGCTCTTACAGTCAAACAAGCATTTAATAAAAAAACGCCTTGGTCAGCCCATTTTTGAAGATTGCCAGAAAGAGGAGTTGCCATTCCAATATCAGTTTTTAATTCTTTAAAAATATTATCTAAAGAAGGAGGAGCAGGCACACCATCCATCACAGAGAAACATAAACCATGCGCTTGGTTAGGTCCATGATAAGGATCTTGTCCAATGATAACTACTTTTACTTTTTCGAAAGGAATAGAATCAAATGCATTAAAGATTAAAGAACCAGGTGGGTAAATGGTTTGCCCATTTTTCTTTTCGTTAGATAGATAGTTTTTTATTTCGGTAAAATAAGATTGTTGAAATTCATCATTAAGAACAGTCTTCCAACTTTCTTCGATTTTTACGTTATTTGAGCTCATAGTAGGTCGTTTTTTTAAATTCAAGTGAATATATAAAAAAGACATTGTAGTAGGGAACTATAAAGAAAGAATTTTAGTTTGAAAAATAAAGCGCATAATTTGCATTTTTTTAATAAAAAAATATAAATTTGCATCCGTTAAATATCCAGTACATGGTCTCATAGCTCAACTGGATAGAGCAGCTGCCTTCTAAGCAGCAGGTTCCAGGTTCGAGTCCTGGTGGGATCACTTCCATAGTGCGTAACTTATTGATAATCAATTCGTTACGCATTTTTATTTTTAGTAGGGTAAACATTTTGAAATTTACTCACCCTACTCTTGTCTACTTTTAAATGCCATTAAGTCTCCTCGTTCGTCAATATTGAAATCTCCTAAGGCTATAAGGTTTTGATTATAACCATTAATTTCTTTTGCCCAGTCAGCTAACCAATGAGTAATGGCCTTTAATTCTGGTTTTCTCTATTTACTTTTTTTCCCGTATTTGATATTTAGCGTAGTCAAGCCGTAAATGAGGGGTTGGTAATGGCACGGTGTGGATGAAGGTATATTGTTATAAGGGAGTAGGAATTAAATAGTCTACCCGATTGAAGAGATTATTTTTTAATATGAGGAAATAAAAAAATTAGTGCATACCCTTTGGTACGGACTCATT
>JALZVK010000211.1 GCA_023301005.1 Saprospiraceae bacterium
GGCATTTGCGCCGTTGGCGCTTTTAGGTGAGGTAAAAATTGAAAACCCAATGGTCGTAGAAAAATCTTATCCTAATTTTTGGAAGGATTTAGAGTCGTTGGGATTTAAAATATTAGAACTCTCAGAATCATCTTCATAACTCAAATTTTATTTTGCCTTACTCGTCCATTTAGAATCTTTGATTCTAAATCGCCAATCCCAAAGCGCACATTCCTCTGCATAACCTACACCAACTCTAGGACTTGTAATTATATCTTTTTCCAAAATCACTTCGCCTCTATCTTCAATCCAAATTGGACTTTCTTTTTCCAAAAAACTCATTCCAGTATGAGCCGTTGAGATGCCCAAAGCTTTAGTTAATGTTCCTGGACCAGCAGTAAGATTATATTTTAATTTAGAAAAATTCCTTCTTTGTAACATTACTTCTACATTTTCAATAGGTTCAATTCCTCGAATCAAAATTGCATGAGCAATTCCCTTAGGTGCAGTTACCACATTAAACATGTGATGAATACCATAACATAAATAAACATAAGCAACTCCACCTTCTTCAAATGTCGGTTTTGTCCTCTCCGTAAGTTTATTGTTATAAGCATGGCATGCTTTGTCGTCAGGTGCACGATAAGCTTCTGTCTCAACTATTTTCCCAACAGTAATTTGATTATTAAAATTAGTGACTATACATTTCCCTAACAAATCTTTGCTGACTTGTACGACATCTTCACGGATATAAAAAGATTTAGTAAGTCTCATATTTTTCATTTAATAAAAAAAACAAGACCTAATTTTTTTTAAAAAATTAGGTCTTGCAATTAATCGTATTTATAAATACCATGAACGTCCGTCAACCGTTAGCCGTCAACCGAACAACCGAACAAATCTACCTCCGACTATAATTAGGCGCTTCCTTCGTAATCACCACATCATGCGGATGACTTTCATTAACACCTGCTGAAGTTATTTTTACAAATTTCCCTTGTTGCATTTCTCTAATTGTTCCTGCTCCACAATAACCCATTCCTGCACGAAGTCCTCCAATATATTGAACCATCACTTCTGCCAACGAACCTTTATAAGCAACTCTTCCTTCGATTCCTTCAGGTACTAATTTTTTAATATCATGTTCCACATCTTGGAAGTATCTATCTTTCGATCCCAACTCCATTGCTCCCAAAGAACCCATACCTCGATATACTTTAAATTTTCTACCATCATAGATAATCGTTTCGCCAGGTGCTTCCTCTACACCTGCAAAAAGAGAACCTGCCATAATCGTATCGGCACCTGCAACAATCGCTTTTGGAATGTCACCTGTAAATCGAACTCCACCATCACCTATAATTGGAACACCTGTATTTTTGATAGCAACAGCTGCATTATAAATTGCAGATAACTGCGGAACTCCAACTCCTGCTACAACTCGTGTCGTACAAATACTTCCAGGTCCAACTCCAACTTTGACTCCATCGACTCCAGCATCAACAAGTGCTTTTGCTCCATCACCAGTTGCTACATTTCCTCCTATCACTTGTAATTCTGGATATTGCTTTTTCACCATTCGAATCGCATCCAAAACTCCTTTGGAATGTCCATGAGCAGTATCCAAACAAACTACATCAACTCCTACATTTACTAAAGCATCCACTCGCTGTAGCAAATCATGAGTGACACCAACTGCTGCACCTACGACTAATCGACCTAAAGAATCTTTACATGAATTTGGATAGTCTTCCACTTTCATAATATCTCTATAGGTGATGAGTCCTGCTAATTTTCCATAATCATCTACAACAGGAAGTTTTTCAATTTTATGTTTTTGTAAAATTTGACGTGCTTGCTGAAGGTCTGTACCTATCGGCGCAACTACTAAATTCTCAAACGTCATCAAATCTTGAACTGGTCGTTCTACTTGAGTTTCAAAACGTAAATCTCGATTCGTCAAAATTCCTGTCAAAATATTTTTGTCATTAACAATAGGAATTCCTCCGATTCTATGTTTTTTCATCAATGCCAAAGCATCGGATACTTTTGCATCAGCACTCAAAGTTACAGGGTCGATAATCATTCCGCTCTCCGAACGCTTTACACTTCGCACTTGTTCCGCCTGTTGTTCAATGGTCATATTCTTATGAATAATTCCAATACCTCCTTGCCTCGCAATTGCAATTGCCAACTTATTGTCCGTTACCGTATCCATTGCTGCGGACACAATAGGAACATTCAAACGTATCTCTCTCGTCAACTGCGAGGAGATATCAACTTCACGTGGTAAAACTTCTGAATAACTGGGAACGAGCAGGACATCGTCAAAGGTAAGTGACTCTTCTACAAATTTATCCGCTCTTGACTGGATCGTCTTTTGGTCTGTTTTTACTATTTCCATTCGCAAAGTTAGAATTTTTTTAAAAAAAAGAAATAACGAATGGAAGTAAATTTTTATTTTTTAAAGACGGTTGAGGTATTATGACATTATTGTTACTTAATTTTACTCCGTAAAATAAATTTGTTTTAATGGATAGCAGAAAATAAATAAAATATAATTATGGAAAATATAAACATTCAACCAGAAGAGATAGCTAAATCAATTCATAAAAACTTACAAGCACTAAGAGATTTTAAAGATGAATATAAAAATTTGTCGGATGAAGAAAGAGAACGTTTAAAAGCGCACTATGAAGAGATTAAAGAATTGGCACTAGCTATAAAAAGTGATCTTAAATAAAATTATAAAAGCCTCCTTTACTACAATCAGCAAAGGAGGCTTCTCTCTAAAGATTCAAATCCAATATCTTATCCTCCCCTGTATTGGTATTATACTTTACAATATTTTGAAAATAATATAAAGAATCAGGATGATTCGCTACATAGCGATGTTCAGTTCTTGTCATTAGTATTTCTTCTTGGTTAAAAGGTGAAATTGTAAAATCTCCTAGAGCTATATTCTCACAATCTTTTTCATAAAACAAAACAGATTCTGCTGTGTTGATATTTATATAAAAAAACTTTTGATTTCTATTAACACTTCCTCCATATAAAATATGTTCATCATCTAACCAACCTAAAATACCAGTAAAATTATACATGACATCAATCTCTTTAATTGCATTAAATTCTTTTGTATTTAAATCTATGTAGCCTATTTCTCTAAAGGAAGCATCTCCTACAAAGGTTGCGATTTTATCTCCTTCGTTATTAACTTTTCCATACCCTTCTCCTTCAGGAAAAACATGTATTACTTCACCTAATTTATTTAGTAATAAAGTTCGACCTGGATAGTATGGAGAATTAAAGCCCGCTGCATGTGTCAGTATAACGGTATCATTTAAACACCATTGAGCACCATAATATTCACTATCATCATCAGATAATTTTAAAAGATTATTTCCGTCAAAATCTACTCTCCAAATCTTAAAACCACTCAAAATTAGTAGCTCGTCATTATTATTTATATCAGATAGTCTAGCATTATCTAAGGTTGACATATCAAATCCAGCTTCGTAATATTCATTACAAAGATTAGATTTGTAAACTTTAAATTCATTATCGATTTCGGCATGTACAAAAATAAATTCATCTGGTTCATTTTTGCTGAACCGAGAAGAAAAAAAATAATCTTGATGGTAGTTTGTGACTACATTTCCTAAAGCATCTTGAGGTAAATCAAAACAAGTATCAGCAGGAGAGGTTTCTAAAATAGGACTCTCACAAATTTGTACTGGAGTAGTAGGAATCATTTCTTTCTCTTTTTTACAATTGTAAAAAATGATTGAAAAGGATAGGATTAAAATAATGTATTTCATAAGGTTATAGTTTT
>JALZVK010000212.1 GCA_023301005.1 Saprospiraceae bacterium
GCCAAGATGATTTGTTGGATGGTATTTTCCACTACGACTTTGGAATTGCTTTGACTTTGAAGTTCGAGTTGTTCGAGTCGTTGCTTGTTGATTTTGACTTTGTAGCCATCGAAGAGTGTCCAAGCGACATCTATATTTCCAGTCAATCCTGTACCTATTGAATTAAACTCTTGGAGGAATCCTGTCGGATTATTTTGTCCCGTAAAATTATTGTTAGAAGCAACATTCAAATTGATAGTTGGGTATCTTCCTGTAGCTTGCCAAGTATTGTTGCGTTGTGCAATTTCGATATTACGATCTGCAATTTGGATTTGAAAATTATTCTTTAAACCGATTTCGATGGCTTGCGCTAATGAAAGATCGGTTTGGGCAGAAGTATTATTTCCCAAAAAAAATATTAAAAACAGAAATGAAAAATAAGTTCGCATATTTTATTTTTTAAAAAATTCGTAGCTGATTTTAGCGGAGAGTTGATAGTGAGTTTTCGCAGAGTTGCGCAGAGTTTTTTACTAAACATTCTTGAAAACTCTGCGTAACTCCGTGCTAACTCCTTCATAACTCTGCGGTAAAAATTTCTAAATCATCTTCACTAATCTCAACACCATCATATTAGCTCCAATAAAAACAGCCATCGAAATTATCGCTCCGATAATCCAGATAAGATAATTAGTTCGCCGTCCTCTCATTGCAGGTTCAACTGCTTCAAGTGCTGGTTTTACACCATCCCACGCATAAGATGAATAGACTCTGATTCGATTTAATAATACTAGTAATACGGGCAACAAAATCAAAATAGTCACCGTCACAAACATCAACCCGAAGGAAACTGAAATCGCCATCGGTTTTAAAAATTCAGCTTGAGTACTCGTTTCATTTAACAAAGGTAATAGCCCTGCGATAGTCGTCAACGACGTCAAAATGATTGGTCGAAAACGAGAGATACTCGTATCATAAATTGCATCACCAAATGATTTTCCTTTGGCAATCATACTATTAAATGTGGTGACAAATACCAACGCGTCATTTACCAAAATCCCTAACAATGCTAATACGCCAAGTCCTGAAGGCATACTGATTGGATAACCTAATATCCAATGTCCCCAAGCTACTCCGATGATTCCGAATGGAATAATTGCATATACTGCCAACGTCTGACCAACAGATCGGAAGGTCAAAGCAATCACTAAAAACATCATAAATAAAACGACTGGAATCACCTTGCCGAAGGAAGCACCCGTTTTTCCAAAGTCTCTTTCTTGGCCTTCTTTTTCAATTGCGACTCCTGGATATTTTGCTAATATGCTAGGTAGAATTTCAGATTGAATAAATCCATTTATAAAAGTTGTTGATACTTTTTCATCACGCGTGTTTGCATCTATAGTAATACTTCTACGTCCATCGGAGTGATTGATTCCTATGATTCCTTTTTCAAAATCAAGGTTGGCAATATCACCCAAACGATATTCTCTACCATCCACAAATCGAATATGCATGTTCTCCAATTGGTTGATATTTTGACGAGAAGATTCGCCATATCTTACCCACACTCGCACTTCATCTTTTCCTCTTTGTAGTCGTTGAACTTCAGTTCCAAAAAATCCTTGACGAACTTGCCCTACTACTTCTTGAAGATTAAGACCTAAATAATTTGCATTGTCTTTTAGAGAAATATTTATCTCCCGAAGACCTTCTCGGTTACTTGCGGTGATGTCTTTCAGCTCGGCGAGATTAGCTAATTCACTTTTTAAATCAGCAGTCGCTTTATTTAATCTATCTAAATCTTTTCCTACCAAACTTATCGAAACAGGTTTTCCAAAAAAGTTAACTGCTCCATATTGCACTTCTTCCGCACCAGTTATCACACCTGAGAGTTCTCTAATTTGATTAGTAATTTCATTAGTAGAAAGAGAAGGTCGAGTATCTCCATTAGTCAATTTGATATTGATAGCACCTTCGTAACTGGAAGGTCCAATTATTTTTTCGACATTAACTACGATGCCTTCCATACTATCTATTTGCGCAGCGCGATTATTTTCATTGACTTGCCAAACGACTTTTTCAACATGGTCCAACCATTTTTGAGTAACGTCTTCTCTCGTTCCTGCTGGCATTTTTATAGAGACACTCAAATCATCAACTGCTATTTGTGGAAAGAAAGTCGTCTTTAATAATCCTCCTTGGAATGCACCGATTGTGATAAAAAACAATCCAGTAATTGTAGCGATGGCTATCGCTTTATTTTTTAATGAAAAACGAAGGGCAGGCGCATAAAGTGTATCTCTCAAAAAATTCATGATGCTCTCGAAAAATTTCACCACTCTACCTTTTTTATTATCTCGGCTTAGTGATTTGGAATGTGCAATGTGAGCTGGTAAAATAAATGCACCTTCTACCAATGAAAAAAACAATGAACAAATGATCACCACAGACATCGAAGAAAAGAAAACGCCCATTTGACCGTAAACAAAAAAGAATGCAGCGAAGGCAATCATCGTAGTGACAATTGCAGAAAATACTGCGGGTAAAACTTCTAAAGTTCCTTCGGTCGCAGCTTCTTCAGGTGACAGACCTTGTTCATATTTTTGATAAATATTTTCGCCAATGACAATTCCATCATCTACCAAAATCCCAAGCACCATTATCATTCCGAAGAGACTGATAATATTGACACTCATTCCTACAGGTAGTCCCAACGCAAACATTCCTGCAAAAGAAATAGGAATGGCTAGTGCTACCCAAAATGCTAATCGCCAATTTAAAAACATCGCTAACAATACACATACGAGAACAAATCCCATCAATCCATTCTTAGCTAATAAATTAATTCTTTCTCTCAAATAAGTAGATTCATCTCGTATCAATGTTGCTTGAACCACTTCATTGTTTTTATTAAATTCAGCAATGAAATTATTAACATCATCTGCTATTTTTATAAGGTCTTCCGATAAGGTTCTTTGTACCGTTACGATAACGGAAGGATTTCCATTAAAATAACTTCGGCTAGGATTGTCTGCCCATTTATCTTTGATGTCAGCAACTTCATGTAATCGAATTAGTGTTCCATTCGAATTAGATTTAACAATAATATCACGTAGCTCTTCAGCATAGTATTTTTTACTACGAGCTCTTACTAGGAGTTCCTCCGTTTCGCCTTTTACCGTTCCACCTGTAACTTCGAGATTAGAATTTCTAACTGCCAATGCTGCTTGAGTGAAAGTCAACTGATACGCTCGTAAATCTTTTTCTCTAAAACTTATTTCAATTTCTTCCTCTGGAAAACCTGACAATTCTACTTTTGAAACGGATTCAATATTTCTTAAATCATCTTCTACATCTCGACCTATTTCTTTGAGTGTTCTTAAATCTACATTTCCACTTATCGAAAATTTTACCGCAAGGGAAATATTTTCTCTTTTATAAACGACAAGCGGTTCCATATCCACGGGGAAGGAACTGATACTGTTGATTTCATTTTTGACATCATCCAATGCGACATCCATATCGTAGTCTTCTTGAATTTCGATAGTGACGCTTCCACTATTTTCTGATGAAGTGGAAGTCACTCTGATGACACCTGTAACACCTTTGAGATTTTCTTCGATTTTTGTAATGACACCTTCTTCGATTTCTTCAGGAGAAGAACCTGGATAGATAACACGAATCGAAATAATTTTACTTTCTACTTCGGGAAATGAAGAAGATTGGATTTGGAAATAACTGATGATTCCGATGATAAATATGGCAAACATCAAGAGATTCGCAGCTATTGGATTTTCTATAAAATATCGGATTGAACCTTTCATGGAGTCTATTTTGAGTTCTTTGAAAAATCTCGTTTTTTATTGAATCCGAAATTTTTCAATGAACAGGTCTTAAGTTTAATTTGTTGCTGAAATAGCATTTTGAATAGGTAATGGATTGACTTTCATTCCATCAAATGCTCCAACCAATTTTTCATTAACAATCGTAATTCCTTCTGGCAAATCTTTTATAATTGCTTCGCTACCCAATACTTTTATCACTTCTACTTTTCGTAGAGAAAGGGTACTATCTTTCACTTCATATACCGAATCGTCATTGATCATCACTCGAAGTGGAATCGCTGTAGAGTTAGCAATGTTACCTGTCGAGACACTTCCTCGGAGGTACATTCCCTCTCTAAGATTTTGTCCATACACTCTAATGAATGCAATTACAGTTTGAGTATTCGGATCGATTTGGTCGCTGACTCGCGCTACTTTTCCGTTCCATTCTTTGCCCAAATCATCAGAGTACAATTTTACAGACTTACCCTTTTTGATATATTTTAAATCGCCCAAATTAATCGTAGCTTCTAATTCAAACGCACTCTTATTCATCAACTGTCCGAGTCGTTGACCAGGTTGTACCGTCGAACCAGGATTGACCATCGACTCCGTAATCACTCCTCCGAATGGAGTATATACTGTGTATTTACTCAATCGTTTTTCTGCACCTTTAATTGTATAATATTGTCCGTGTAAATTTCGAGCAGCGATAAAATATTTCTCTTTATCGTTGAGTGGTTCGGGAAGTGCTTTTAGATTTTTATTGACATCGAATTCGTCGAGGTAGGTTTTCCATTGTTGGAAACTTTCAGGATAGTCGATTTTTAGATCAGGCATCAACTGCGTAATCGCATTCATCAAATTACTTCTTTGAGAAAGCAAATTAAGATGCGCTTCTTCATTATCAATTCGCATCAAGATTGAACCTTCTTCAAAATAATTTCCCACCTTAATTGGCTTAGAACTTTCGAGCAATCGCCCTGCGACTTCTGTGAAAATATCTATTTTTTCAAATGCAGAAAGTCGCCCTTGAATGTCGAGTGACGAACCGATATTTTGGTTACTCACTTTTATTAAGGAGACATCACGTAAGACTTCTACTTTTTGAGCACGTTCAGGTTTGACGACTTGACTTTGGAATTGAGTCATCACATATAAGCTAGCTGCTAATATGACCAATGCAGCTACAATACTTAAACGGCGAGTTAATACACTCATGATTCTGTTTTGTTTTTAGTTCTTTTTTTAAAATAACAAAATAGAATAGTTGCATTCGCAACTATTCTATTTTAGATTTTCGTAAATTTTATTTAAAACTTTTATACATATATCTAAATCTCTATTAGAGATTCCTTCGATAGCATTATTTTGAGTTTGATGAGCAATAGATTTTACTATGCTTTCCATCTCTTTACCTTTGTGCGTCAAGTACACTTTTTTATTGCGTTTATCCTTTTCGTCAGTAACTCTTATCGCAAGGTTATATTTCTCTAAGCTATTAATTCCTCTAGTAATAGTAGCTTTATTCTTAAAAATATCTTCTGTAAGTTCTTTTTGATTCAGTCCATCTTTTTCCCATAAACGAAATAAAATCATCATTTGCTCGGGTGGCATTTCCACTCCTGCTTGTTTGAGTTGTTCTCTCATCGACTTCAATATAGAACTCGCTGCTCGATTAGAGAGATACCCGAATGAATCATTTTTATCTTTTATTATTCTTTTCATGAATTAATAGTTGTATGTGCAACCATTTTTAAAAGTTCGCAAAGGTAATAACTATTGGGAAAGGAAAAAGTTTATGGAAGTGTTTGTTTTTTTTAAAAGTCCCAGAGGGACGAAATATCGGTAGTAAATATTTTTAGAAAAAAAGTAGTTGAGTCCCAGAGGGACGACATATATGTGGTGTTATGATTTATGAAATTATATGTCGTCCCTCTGGGACTCAGCTATATCTTTTGATAAATTCTCTACCGATATTTCGTCCCTCTGGGACTTTTGAAAAATAAATCATTTAACAAATGTTAAAACCTAAATGTTAACTATCTTAACTATGTTAAATCTAAAATCCAAAGCATGTTTTTGGAAAATTTCAATTATATTTATCATCCTATCCTAGCAATCGAATTTCACTTAAAATTCTTTCAATTCACTAAACCTATTTCTTATGAAAATTAAACACTTACTTTTAGTCCTATTTTTAGCACCTAGTTTTTTGATGGCTCAATGTCAAAAACAATGTTCAGAACAAACAGAAGAAAAGGAAACAACTAAGATCTCTACCTTTTTAAATTTCCAAGCAGGTTTCCAATTTCAGTTCGTCAATTTCTCAGATGCGAACAAACAGATTCTTTCTAATTTTGATGTTCCTGAATTAGAATATGGAATGGCAAGTATTATGGCTGGATTATATCTTGATATTCCTAACACTCCTTTTGCAACTTCTATCGAAGGTTCATTTGCGGAATCATGTCCTCATGATGATAAAGAATATGAAACACAAGCTCTAATGCGTAGCTATGGATTTAAGTTAAAGCAAGTAGCAAAAATTCCTTTGAAAAATGATATTTCAATTGTACCTACTGTGGGCGTTGGTTTTCAAAATACTTCTATAAGAATAGATGGTGAGACTTCATCTGATGAATCTGGTCAAATTTTTAATGATACCTATAAGAATAAAAGTAGAAGTCAAAATTATTATACAGAGGTGGGAATTGGTATCGAGAAATCTATGCCGATGTGTGCGCCGTCTCGTACGATGGTCATGGGAGCGAGTATCAATTATCGTAAACCCATTCAAAGTACAGTTGAGGTGACTTCTGCTGAATCTTCATTTGTTGACTTGACGGATACGAATATTAATGCGCCTGTTCTGGATTTGTATTTTAGATTTTCTCTTTACTAACACAAAGTTTTTTTTTAACACATAGGCACATAGAACATATAAGTTTTTGATTAATAAATAAAAACTATTTATTCTATGTGCCTATGTGTTAAAAATTAAATCATGTGTTTTTTTTCAAAGTAAACTTATCAATTTCTCCAACCTAACTCCCTGATTACCAACCACTTCAATATAATTTTTATTTGCTTTCAGCAATTCCTTTTTATATTTTAAATACAACTCTCCCCTATCATTTTGATTTTCTCTTTGCACATCATATTCCCACGGCACATCAGTTCCACATAAAATATAGAGGGCATCTTTTTCTTTTTCAAATTGTTCGAGTATAAAAGGATGGCATTTTCCAAAGCGATATTCCGACCATATTTTCAACACTAACATACTCGTATCGCAAAACAAATATTGATTTGATTTTTTATAAAAAAAGGATTCCAAGTCGATTTGACCTTTTGCAATTTTCAATAAATCATCTTCTCGATAAGGTCTTTTTAAATTGTCAATATAGGTACGTGCAAATTCAGGAACCCAAACCGTTTGGTGATGTTGAGCCAATAATTTTGCAAGCGTTGTTTTGCCTGTAGACTCTGGACCTGTGAAAATGATTTTTTTTATTTTTTTATCCACTTAGAAATAACTTATTTTTGCAATCAATTTTTCAACAACAGAATGAATTCTGTGTTTATACTTTATACAAAGTTACAATTCTTAATACAATCCATTTACACATTGCATACAATAGAACCACATTACAATTGGAGAGACAGATACGATTCTGCAAACGACGAACAATCACCCTTCTATGGTCGGGAGTATGATGAATTTCAATACTCACAAAAAATCTATAATTACTTCATTCATCCTCAATGGGACAATTTTGGATCGCCTACTTTATACACTAAAATATTGTATTTAGATTATGAGGAAGGTTATGCTATCTTAGAATTTATTGGCGAATGGAATGATGGAGTGACGAACGATATTATGTTTTTAAAAAGAGATGTCGCTGATAAATTGGCGCAACATGGTATTTCCAAATATATTTTGATTTGCGAAAATGTACTGAACTTTCATGGTTCGGATGATTGTTATTATGAGGAATGGCAGGAAGATGTACGTGATGAAAATGGTTGGATTTGTCTTGTAAATTTATTACAACATGTCCAAACGGAAATGGAGGAAACGCAATTACAATATTTTGTCAATATGGGAAATCAATTTAATGGTATCACTTGGCGACCTCATACTCCAAAAGTGTTTTGTAAATTGATTGAAAGTTTAATTCATTCGGAGACGAAGCAGTTGAGGTATTGAGGGAAATAAATAGTTAGGTGTGTATAGAAACAAGTTAGGCACTTTAAAAAAATAGAAATTTGAATCTTAATAAATACTAAAAAGCAATAAAGAATAATTTCCCTAACACAAATAGGAATGAAATTATATCTGCGGAAATAGGAAGAGAGTTAAGATCAATGCTAAGTGCAGAACAAAAAATAATTAGATTTCCTAATAAAAAAGAGTTGCTGCTAATTCTTGCAAATTCAGCTAAAGAGGCAATTAATAAAATAGAATTCAAATTATTTAAATCTTTTAATCAACTCAAAAAGAAAACTAAAGAATATGAAGATATAATTGGATTTTATTATGTACAAGGTAATATAGACCCAACTTATTCAACTCGATTTTTATGGTTAGAAAAGATAACTAAAAACTGGATTAATAATAATAACCTTGAATTTGACCAACCGATAAAATACAGTATCTATTCACCGTGTCGCAGATACTTTGATGGAAAAAATATAAGTTTTAAAAGTTACTTCGACCTTTCAGAAAGATATATTCAACGGTTAAGGTTAATTGATGAAGAATTAATACCAAAACACGAAAGATTGAAAAACATAGGGGAACTCAATTCTTTCTTAAATTATAGCGACGAAGAATTCGATAATTTTAACGGATTACGGAGAACCCATAAAAATGATAATCGGAAAATATTATCAAACCCAATTGTTGCAGCAATCGCAAAAGATGAAAATGTTGACAAAATATTTGAAAGAGAAGTT
>JALZVK010000213.1 GCA_023301005.1 Saprospiraceae bacterium
ACCCGATTGAAGAGATTATTTTTTAATATGAGGAAATAAAAAAATTAGTGCATACCCTTTGGTACGGACTCATTTTTTTATGAAGTCATATTAAAAAAGAATCCTTCAAGGGGGTAGATTATTTATTTCCTACTCCCTTAACTATATTCTTAATATAGACTTGCATATGCTATTTTGGTCACATCAAAAATAATACTAGATGCAATAGAAAATTTTAAAGTAGACTAATTTTCAATCTAATATGTATGAAGTCTATCTCTATAAATTCTATTTGCTAGTGACATTTTTTTCTTTTCTTTGTCTTATAAAGACACCTTTTCATTTTCTCTTGGACTAATACATCGCAAAATTCCCATCTACTATAGACTAAAATTGTATATGTATTACTGTCCTTTCTAATTACAAAACGTATTATTTAACCAAATTTAGACATGGAAGATATTAAGACTTGGGGTGAATTATTTTATGATTCTATCATGGATATGAGTATCAAAGTAATTGATGCTGTACCTGGAATACTTGGAGCGATAGCAATGTTGCTATTAGGTTGGTTATTTGCCAATATCATTTCTAAAATAATTACTCGAATTTGTACGGCACTTCATTTTGATCAATTGGCAGCCAAAGTCAATGCAGATGATATGCTTCAAAAAGCTAATGTTAAATTAACACCAAGCCAACTTATTGGTAAATTTTTCTATTGGCTAATGATTCTAATGATTATCATTACTGTTTCTGATACACTAGGATGGGAATCTGTTTCTAAGGAAATTTCAAGATTAATTCAGTTTTTACCTAAGTTGTTGATTGCTATTATGTTTTTTGTAGTGGGAACTTTTATTGCTACATTTATTAGAGATATTATTAAAGGTGCGACTTCTTCCATAGGTATTAGTACGGGCAAACTCCTTAGTACTTTTGTTTTCTATCTATTTATGATGATAGTAACTTTGACTGCTTTAGAACAAGCAGGTCTTGATACTACTATCATTACTTCTAATCTACTTTTGATATTAGGAACTATTCTTTTGGCAGGTGCTATCTCTTATGGTCTTGCTTCTAAGGATGTACTTTCTAATATCTTAGCTAGTTTTTTTAGTAGAAAAACTTTTGGAATTGGTCAAACGATTGAAGTGGAAGATGTAAGAGGAACTATCGTAGATATGAATAATATATCAGTCACAGTTCAAGATGTAAAAGGAGATAAAATTGTTATTCCTACTCAAAAATTAATTAACAATAATGTTACAATAGTGAAGACAGATAATCGTCCTCATGCGGGGCAATAGTTTATTCGGTTGACGGTTGACGGCACAATTTTATTTAGAAGAAACTTCATTTTTAATCACTTATAAAGGAACGGAGTATTATGCTGGTGCATAATACTCCGTTTTTGTTTTTTAAATTAAAGACTCGTTTTGAAGAAGGGAACTAGATTGGGAATAAGGAAAGACGGATTTGAGATTTTTGTCCCGTTTTAAAAACGGGATGACGAATTAACAGGTGTTATTTGGTTTTGCTTTTACTTACTTCGTAAGTGTATTGTTTTTTTTATAAATAAGAAACCCTAACAAAAAAAGGTTATTGAAAATAATATTCAATAACCTAAATCGACTAACACACACATTGTTAAATGTAACAAACAAAATACATACAGATCAGCTTTAAAACTGACCTATTAAAAAGAGTGATGTATTGAGAGTTGATTCTTGGAATTTTATAAATAAGCTTTATTTCTGTTTTCTAAAAAAGGAAGCCAAAAGGCTTTAAGACCCTTTGACGACCTTGTACTAATTATGATAAACTAAACTGTATGGAACTGAATACCTAAATTCAATTCCTATAATTTATTATAGATTCTTAATATAGACAACCACTTCAAAATCCGTCACATAAAATTTTATATAAATATTTGAGCGTGTTGTATTTCCTATTTAAAATGAAAAAAGAGGTCATTTATCTAAAGATAAATGACCTCTTCATTTGTATTTAAAAGAAAAATCAAAAATTTAATTAATTCATCAATCTTCACTTATCATTTCATAAGCTCCACGTAATTCTCCAAAAGCATGCTTATCTCCTGCTATTTTGGCGATTTCCATTCCTTTTTGGTAAGTCGTCATTGCGATTTCAAATTCTTCAGCACGCTCATATAATTTTCCGAGATGATAATAAGTACCTACATAATTAGGGTCCTGATCGGTCAATTTTAAATAATAAGACTTTGCATTTTCTTCATCCTCCATACCTTCATATTCCTTTGCAATAGCAAATAATAAAAAAGCATCATTTGGTCGTTCTTCCAAAAATTGAAAAAGTTGATCTAATCTATTAGAATTCATCTATTTTATATTATTTTTTTTAAAAATATGAACTGGTTTAATTTTTGTCAATAATTTAGTAGGCTCAAATAAAAAATTAATCGTAATTCATTGATAATCAATACTTTAAAGTCTTTTTTATAAAAAAATCCAAACTTTCTTTGATACTCGCTTTTTAGATGGAAAATATCTATATTTGCAGCGTTTTTCAGAGCCTTTTCAAATATTAGTCAAAGAAAAACCAAATTTGTTAAAGAATATATTTTCCTTATAATAAATTTCAAAATCTCAACTCTAAGATGAAGTTATTAGTTTGTGTAAACCAAACACCCGAAACAACCACCACTCCTTCTTTTAATGCTGATAATACTAAATTCAATACTGCTGGGGTCAATTACATTATGAACCCGTATGATGAATGGTATGCTTTAGTAAGAGCATTAGAATTAAAAGAAGCTGCAGGCGGTACGGTTACTATTATCAATGTTGGTCCTGCGACTAACGATACAGTAATCAGAAAAGGGTTAGCTATCGGCGCAGATGATGCCGTTAGAATTAATTCAACTCCTACAAGTGCAATGGCTGTTGCTAAGCAAGTTGCTGAATATGCAAAAGCTCAAAGCTACGATATTGTATTTTTAGGAAAAGAATCTATCGACTATAATGGTGCTGAAGTAGGCGCTATGTTAGCGGAGTATCTTGATATGCCATTTGTTTCTTTTGGAACTAAATTAGAAATGAATGGAAATACTGCTACTATCAATAGAGATATTGAAGGTGGTGAAGAAGTTGTAGAAGTCGCAACTCCATTTGTACTAAGTGCTGCAAAAGGATTGGCAGAACAACGAATCCCTAACATGAGAGGAATCATGATGGCAAAACGTAAACCATTAAATGTGGTTGAACCTATTGCTTTCGATGATCCTGTAGCGATAGTTCAATATTCTATGCCTTCGGCTAAGTCTGCTGTTAAAATGGTTGACCCTGAGGATATGGAAGAACTAGTACGTTTACTTCATGAGGAAGCTAAAATCATTTAAATGATTTTGTTTGACGTTTTTTTAAAAACGTATCATGATTTTCGAATAATAAATTATTCGATTTTTAATTTTAAAATAACACTTCATAATAATTCATTATGGTATTAGTATATGTAGAAAGCCCAAAAGGGCAATTTAAGAAAGCAGCTTTCGAAGCTGTTACTTATGGTAAAAAAGTAGCTGACGCAATGGGAAAACCTTGCGTAGCTTTAGTAATAGGAAACGCTGTCAATGCTGGTCAATTAGGCGTTTATGGAGCATCGCAAGTAGTTCAAGCTAATGGTGCTTTTGAAAATTTTGATAGTCAAGTATTTGCTGAAGCGATTGCAGGTGTCGCTAAACAAATGAGCGCAGAAGTAGTAATCGTTAATCACTCTTCTTCTGGGAAGTCATTGTTAGGAAGATTGGCAGTTAAGTTAGATGCAGGTTCTGTATCTGGTGTTAATGCGCTTCCAACTGTAGATGGAGGATTCAAAGTAAAGAAAAATGTTTTCTCTGGAAAGGCTATCGCAGAGTATGAAATCAAAACTCCTGTAAAAGTACTTTCATTAATGGGGAACTCACTTCCACCTGATGCAAGTGGTGCAGAGGTTGCAGTTAGTACTGTTGATGTTTCTGCTCCTGCTGCAAAAATCACAGTTAAAGAAGTACAGACAGTTGAAGGTACTGTTCCTCTTCCAGAAGCGGAATTAGTAGTATCGGCTGGCAGAGGAATGAAAGGTCCTGAGAATTGGGGAATCATTGATGAGTTAGCAAATGTAATCGGAGCAACGACTGCTTGTTCTCGTCCAGTTGCTGATACAGGTTGGAGACCTCACCACGAACACGTAGGACAAACAGGTGTTGCGATTCGTCCTAATTTATATTTTGCAATTGGTATATCAGGTGCGATTCAACATTTAGCAGGAGTGAATAGCTCTAAGGTAATTGTTGTCATTAACAAAGACCCTGAAGCACCATTTTTCAAAGCTGCTGATTATGGCGTTTGTGCGGATTTATTTGATGTGGTTCCTAAATTGACGGAAGCATTCAAAAAATTCAAAGCAGAGAATTAAGCCAATTTAATATGAATTGAATTTTAAATGATGATTCTCATTTAGGTTTCTTATTTGAAAGTTATCGTTTAGAATTCAATTTAGATTTGAGATTTTAATATTTAATTGTAAATTTAGAAGGGAGATTTTATAAAAGATATAGAGAGGTAAGGAGTAAGAGTTCATAATAATCTGGGAATCAATATCTTATATAAAAAAGACAACTATTCTATCCCATCTTCAAGGTACAATTCCAACAACTTTTACCGATTTAGTTAACCCTTAGGAATTAGGATTATGAAAAAAATAGAACTGGATATCGTTGCTTTATCACATAGTGTTACTCAATCACATAATTATGCTGTAGTGTTAGGTGAGCAAGATGGCTCTCGTAGATTGCCTATTGTGATTGGTGGCTTTGAGGCTCAAGCAATTGCTGTAGCGATGGAACGGATGACTCCTAATAGACCATTGACACACGACTTATTTAAAAATACTTTAGGAACATTTGATATTGAACTCAAAGAGGTCGTTATCAATAATTTGTTAGATGGTATTTTTTATGCTCGATTGGTTTGTTTGAAAGAAGGAGAAGAGATAGAAATAGATAGTAGAACTTCTGATGCACTTGCTATGGCTGTTCGATTTAACTGTCCAATTTATACTTACGAATTTATTCTAGATGCTGCGGGAGTTATTCTTGAAGATGATGAAACGAATGAAGAAGCTGTAGAAAAAAAACCTGCTCCTAGTAGAAAATCAAAAAGAAAAAAAGCAGCAGCTACTACTGGTAATACGCTTTCAAGTTATACTGTTGAGGATTTGGCTAAGATGTTGGAAGAAGTTTTATCTGATGAAGATTATGAAAGAGCTGCTAAAATTAGAGATGAAATCCAAAGAAGGGAAGGGAAGTCATAACAGAGTTTGTTTTTCATTTATAAAAAAATAAAAGCTCTAAGACTTAAAAGTCTTAGAGCTTTTTTAATTTTATTAACTGATGTTACGCAAATATTTAAAGCCTTCTGTCTCAACTTTTTTCCTGATGAAAAAAGTTGCAAAAAAATCAAGACTTAATTTTGAAAGTCAACAGTTCTAAATTCAATTTTAGCCATGCAGCCCAAACCTGCCTTTGCCGGCAGGCAGGTTTAGCTGCGAAAGCAAAAAAAATCAAGTTTAGAA
>JALZVK010000214.1 GCA_023301005.1 Saprospiraceae bacterium
TATTTTTTAGAAAAATCTAAATCGTTTATGTCTGTGATGACTGGCATTAATATTTTTTTAGTTCTACAAGTTACAAAAATGAGTAGAGAAAAACCAGCGAGCCTTAATTCAAATCCTCCGTCAAAAACAATTCATTTTCCAAACCTCTCACTTCCACTTTTACTTTAGGAGTCGCTTCCGACCAATCAATTTTCATTACTGCAAAATTTTTGTTGATGACTAAATCACCTACACGATATTGATTAGGTTCTTCTCTTTCAGAAGACCAACTATGTGTCAATCCACTAGATGTAATTTCATAAATTGGATTTTCAATTTCTTCAAGTTCTATTTTAGCAACTTCAGCGATGTGTCTATCACCACTTAATAATATTGGAAAGTTTGGATTTGTCTTTTGTAAAAGTTGAAAAAGTCTTTCTCTTTCTTTCGGAAAATTAGCCCACTTTTCAAAACCATGTTCCTCCGCTATAATTTGAAAACCACTACAAATCAAATGAATTTGTGCATCACTATCTGTCAACTCTTTTTCTAACCATGTCCATTGTTCAGTACCTAATATTTTACCATTCATATTTGCGCCATACTTTTTAGTAAGACTTTTAACTCTAGTTAAATCATCTCTAAAATATCTTGAATCCAATAAGAGGACTTTTACTTTTTTTCCTTCTTCTCCAAAAGTATAAGACTGATAGACACCTTTTCGATTTCTTACGGATGCTTTTTTAGGAACATCTAAAAAATCTAAAAGTAAACGTTTACTTACATTCTTAGCAGAGAAATCTTTACCTGCATCATTCTGCCCAAAGTCATGATCGTCCCAAGTCCCAACTACCATCGCACATGCAAGGAGTCTTCGATAGTTAATATTATTTTTTAGGCGAGTATATTTTTTTGCCATGACAGAAGGGTCTTTAGTATCGGCATAAATATTATCTCCTAACCAAATCCAAAGTTCAGGTTTGCTCTTAACAACATACTTCCACATCTCTTGGCTTTTATTTTGGTTGTTACAAGAGCCAAAAGCAATCGTTTGCAATACTTGTTGGGTATTTAACTTTCGAGCAGTATTGGCATATTTTTCTTCAACTTTAATCTCCTGTCCAAAAGACAAAGACATTATTAGAAGACTGATAAAAACTAGAAATATTTTTTTCATATACGGAAAGGATTAAATGTTTTACGTTTTTAAAACTAAAGTCTATAATCATAAACTATGATATAGAACTGTATTGTAAAATTAATATTTCAATTGATGTCTTTGAGTTACTTTCTTATTATTTTAAAAAATAAAAATCTGTAAGTTCATGTTTACACATAATTTAAATTGATTTTTAATGAAAACTATAAAACAGTTCCTAAATTATAAAATAGGGAGAGTAGCCAAATAAAAATTGGAAATTTTATTTTTAAACAAAAAAAAAACATATAACAGATATAAATCAAAATGAAGTTTTGTCATTAAACAAATTCCTAAATTGTTACTTCTTTATATTTGAAACGTATAAATAGTGTATGAACTGAAGACTTGATTCTAAAATCAAGTCATTATTAACCGAAATTCACATACTTTTTAAATAAAATTTAAGTGCGAAAATCCCCTGTTTATTTAAAACTTATCCAAATAAGTATTATTTTACCGAAATCTTATCAAATTTTCTTTCCCACAGAACATTTCTTTATCACTAGAATATTCACATATTCACATATATAATTAATTTATTATTCTACATTCTAGTAGAACTAAAATTTCACAAACAAAACCTTTAATAAAATGGCAATTAATTTATTAGACATGTTAAAAGACCAGATCGGAGATACTGTAATATCTCAGGCTGGTAGTTTTTTAGGCGCAGACAATGCAGGAGTAAAATCTGCAATGGGTGCTGCTTTACCTTCTATCTTAGGAAGTATGATTTCTAAAGGAACTTCTTCTCAAGGAGCTGGAGGATTATTAGATATGATTAGTAGCGGAGGTCATGATGGAGGTGTATTTGATAATCTAGGAAGCCTTTTAGGTGGAGGAGACGCAACTAGTGGATTCTTAAACTCTGGCAGTGGTATCCTTAAATCTTTAATGGGTAACCAACTAGGTTCAGTTGTAGACATCATTTCATCAGTAAGTGGATTAAAAAAAGGAGCTTCTTCTTCAATCATGAGCATGGCTGCTCCACTAGTGATGGGTATGGTAGGACGTTTTGTAAAAAGCAAATCGTTAGATGCAATGGGATTAGGTAAATTTTTAGGTGGTCAAAGTAAGCATGTAGCAAGCGCACTTCCTTCAGGAATGGGTAATCTTTTAGGTTTCGGTTCAGGAATGGGAGATAAAATGGCAGGTAAAATGGGAGACAAAGTAGAAGCTGCTGCTAGTGCTGCTGCAACAACTGCAACTGCTGCTGCAAGCGGTGGAAGTAGTATGTTAACTAGAGTACTTCCTTTATTATTAGTATTAGGATTAGGATTTTTCGGATGGCAATATTTCAAAGGAGCTGCTGAAGCTGTAGGAGATACTGTAGCAGGAGCTGCTGGAGATATGGTTGATGGAGCAAAAGGTGCTGCAGATGCAACTATGAATGCTGCTGGAGATGCTGCAAATAAAGCAGCAGGAGCTGCTGGAGACATGGTTGACGGAGCTGCAGGAGCTGCTGGAGATATGATTGACGGAGCAAAAGGTGCAATGGATGCAACTACTAAAGCTGCAAGAGAAGCATTAGGAGGTGTATCATTTGCTGCTGGTTCTGTTGGAGAAAAATTTAGTGGATTTTTGAGCGGTGACCGTTCAGGAGATGCTACTTTCTCTTTCAACAATTTAACATTCGCTACCGGTTCTGCTAACATTAATGATATGACAGAAGTAAACAATTTAGCTGCGGTATTAAAAGCTTACCCAAGTGTAAATATTGAAGTAGGTGGTCATACTGATAGTTCTGGAAATGCAAATTCTAATATGAAATTATCTGAATTACGAGCAGGAGCTGTAAAAGCTCAATTAGCTGCCCAAGGTATTTCAGGAGATAGAATAACTACTAAAGGATACGGTTCTACTGCACCGACTACTGACAACGCTGCGGATGCTGCGAATAGAAGAGTTGAGATTAAAGTTGTTAAGTAATAAGCCAGTCAAAATGGTTAAACTTGATTCTATTATAGTATCTCGTTTTTCATGAGGTTTATTATTGAGCTGGAACCTTACGGTTCCAGCTCTTTTTTCTTTTATGTAAATGTATTGTTTTTCTTTTTTGCAGAATTGAATCCCATCAAATAATAAACTGCAATTCCTGCCACTAATACAAAAAGACCTGCCAAAGCTTGCTGAGTAGTATGCTCATTTAAAAGCGTACTTACTACAAAAACAAAAGAGATAATTATAAATATTAATGGAATGATTGGATAACCCCAAGCTTTGACTGGACGCTTCGCATCCTTTCTTTTTTTTCTAAAAACAAAAATACTTATCCCCGCCAAAGTCATAAATGCAATATCCATAAAGACGACATATTCAATTAGCTTATGAAAACTTCCCCAAAACAAAATAAGAATACATGCCCAAACCATTTGTAATAACATGGCATACACGGGAGTTTGAAATTTGGGATGCACATAAGCTAGTTGTTTAAAAAATACGCCATCTTTTGCCATCGCAAAATAAATACGTGGAGCAGTCATTGTATATATTCCTATCGTTCCAAAAATAGAAATTGAAATAGCTATCGCAACAAATTCTCCTCCATATGGAACTGCTTGTACTGAGGCAATGGCATCGCCTGCTATTTTTTCTGAACCAATAATTTCGGGAAGAGGAAGAAGCAATAAGAATGCAATATTGATTAATACATAAACAGTCATAATGATAGTGACACCCATGACCATTGCTCGTGGTACAGTACGTTGTGCATTGATAGTTTCACTTGCTACGTAACTTGCATGATGCCATCCACCTATCGACCAAAGTACTCCAACTAATCCTGCAAACATTGCTGCCATTAAATTATCAGGTGCATTTTCCATAGAGAGGTTAAGACTCACTTCTGGATTATGGAAAATAAAACCAATTAAAATAATAGCAATTATCGCTAGTAATTTCAGGCCAGTAAATACATTGGCAAAAATTTGAGTGACATTTACTCCAATCATATTAATCAAGGTTAATAATATAATTACGGTTATAGCTAAAGCACTTTTACCTGTGTCTGTCAATTCAAAAAAAGTAGTCATGAAATCAGCGAAGACCATTCCTAATGCTGCTAGCGCACCTGTATTGATTACTAATAAAATTGCCCAACCATATAAAAACCCAACTAAGCTGCCATAAGCTTCTTTTAGGAAAACATATACACCTCCAGCTTTTGGAAACATTCCACCCAACTCTGAAAAAGTCAAAGCTCCAGTTAAAGCTATAATTCCACCTAACACCCAGACTAAAATTATAAGTAAATGATTATTTAAATGTCCTGCAATATCAGAAGGAGTTCGGAAAATTCCAGAACCAATAACAGCTCCGATTACTATCATTGTTAAACCGTATAGATTAAGTTCTTTTTTTAATTTTGCCATCTGTTTTCTTTTTATTTGTAGACTGTTTTTTAATGAACTACTTAAGTACTTAGACATAAGTAATCAAGTATTTATGACGGTCTATTTTTCGTTTACTCTTCGTTACAAAAATACTCACTACCCGTTAGGGTAGCTCCGTTTTTTGTGCCTCGATTAAACAAAAAAATAACCTCGGTCAAAATACCTGATTACTTATGTCCAAGTACTTAAAG
>JALZVK010000215.1 GCA_023301005.1 Saprospiraceae bacterium
TAAGTGTATAAGTGTATAGGTTGATGAGTTGACGAGTTGACTTATTTTACGATTTGATTTAACAATCTTCGATTGGCAAGTTTAATCGTAAAATAAATTAGCTCGTCAACCTATACACTTATACACCCATACACTTAAACACACTATCTTAAAATTCAGTCAATGAACTCAATACCCAACCGACTTTTCCTTCCATTTCAATTTTAAACCAAAACGAGTCATCGAATTTTTCAACATAATCTCCGATGTCGTCGCTTAAGATTTTACAGCTATCACCTTTATTTAATTGACAAACGATAGGACTGTCTAAAAGCGGACGTTCTCTAATATTAATCTTATCTGAAGCCTCAACATTATCTCCACCAATAGTCAAGTATTCAAATAGTTCGTACTGAATTTTTAATCGAGTAAGCGTTTTTTTACCATTAGAATTGGAGCGAACAAAAAAGTATTCTGTAAATTTTCCAATAGCTAATTCAGATTCAAATTTGACTCTTACAAAACCAGTTTCGCCAGGTTCAATAATTGGAGAAAAACTAAATACATCTCCTTTTTCATTTCCTGCAAATGCTTCTTCTATAATTAGAGTAGCATTTCCTTCATTTTTAAATTCAAAAAAGTGCGTGTACTCTTCTCCAAAATTGACTTCTCCGAAGTCTTTAGTATTATTTATAAATGTCAATTTGGAAGTATTATCTTCTTTGTTGCCTTTGATTTCAATTGTATTAAAATCCATTAGAGGTTGTTCCATTGCAAAAGAAAAATTTCCAACGAAAAGTGCGATAATGAGAATTGATGCTTTCATAATCTTAAGTTTTTATATAACTATTCAGAAGCGAGAATAGAGAACAGAGAATAGAGATCTAGGAACGATACATTTGCATATAAATAAGCAAACGTTAATAATCACCACTATAAGGTTTCTCTTTTCCCTCAATAAAATGATCTCTTCTCTCTCTTTTGAATAGTTACGTTTTTATTAAAAAAATATTGAGGATTCATATATCTCTCAGCTTCTGACCACAAGATGCAGCAATTGATATTTTAAAGGAATGGAAGATGTATATGAGAGCGCTTAGAGCTAATATTCGTAGAAATCGAACTATTATTTGATTTTGATATGAGGTTGATAAATTGAGCATAAAAATTGATATATAGCTAAGGTAAGGAACGGTCTTTTCAATTATCAAATTCTACTTTAATTTTATAACTCCTTGAATATCAAGGCATTTCGGATGAATAACTCTATATACTTTTTACTGTTTTCTATATTGCTAATGCTTGGGACTCATTTGTATCTGATGGATCCGAAACGATTATTTAATCGACTCAATGCAGTTGTTTTATTTTTATGTGCAGGATTAGTGACAACTGAGTGGAGTATTTATAATGCTCATCACTATTATGATGTGGCTAATTATGCAAGTTACCATACCATATTTATAGGAGGTATAATGGTTGTAGAGGCAATATGTGCTTACTTTTTTGCTCAACCATTTGAGGATCATCCTAAAGAGAAAAAAATAGACAAATTAGTAGTAGTAGGATTATTAGTATCGTTTATTACTGTTTTTAGTATTTTTTCAAGTTTAGGTTTGGCTTCTGTTTTAGAAGAAAAAATAGATGATAAGTGGAGATATATTGTAGATGAAAATACAAGTTTTACTAAAGTATTAGGATTATGGTACCTTGCCATGATTCTTTTGACTAGTTATTTCTTTTGGATTGCCTATAAAAAAGCTACAATAAAAAGAGAGAAAAATTGGAAGTTCTGGTTGTTCGCATCTTTTACATCTATTCCCTTATTAGGATATTTTTTATTTGTTGTATTCCCTCATAATGACATTCCTTCAACTTATGAAGTATCTCCTTTTCTATTTGTACTCGTAAGTATTTTAAGTTGGGTTTTTAGTAATTTCAAATTATTTGAGTTAGAGCCTAATGATGCTATTAACAGCATATTAGATTCAGTTTCTAATATTGTTATTATTGCAGATATAGATTTTAAAGCAAAGCATATCAATGAGTTAGCTAATGAAACGTTATTCTCCAATCAAGAAAATGAAAAGCAGAATATATTAGATATATTCAAAAAATCCGAAGGTTTTAATTTAGTAGATTTCTTAGAGAACATATTAAAACTTAAAGAAGGAGAAAAATATGAATATAATTTTTTATTGAACAGACCTGAAGGAGAAAAAAATTATTTGTTAGTTGTAACAAAGATTATTCGAAAGCAAACTCATATCGGTTACTCATTTGTAGGAACTGATATTACTTCGATTATTGAAAAAGAGAAACAACTAAAAGATTATAATGAACAGTTAGAAAATAAAAATCAAGAGTTGGAACGATTCGCCTATATCGCTTCTCATGATTTAAAAACACCGCTAAGAAATGTTACTAGTTTTTTATCATTATTAAAAAGAAAACTAAAAAGTAATCCAGATCCAGATATTAATGATTTTATCAACATTGCGCAATCCAATGCTCAAAGTATGTATAATCTCATTGAAGAGATTTTAGAATATTCGTTAGTGAAATCAGATGAAGTAAAGACGACTAAAGTCGATATGAATGAAGTGTTATTTTTAATTGAAAAAAATCTATCACATCATCTTAAAGAAAAAGGAGCAACTATAAAATATTCTACTCTTCCTATTATTGAAGCGAATCATCATCAGATGGTGCAGCTATTTCAAAATCTAATTGAAAATGGATTGAAATATAATGTATCGAATCAACCTAAGGTAACTATTTCAATGTTTCAAGAAAATGAGTATTTGGTTTTTAAAGTAGAAGATAATGGAATTGGAATTAATCCTGAATATCATAAAACCATTTTTGAAATATTTAAAAGACTACATAACCAATCTGAATATCAAGGTTCAGGAGTTGGATTAGCAATATGTAATAAGATTGTTACCAATCATGGCGGTTTTGTTGATTTAATTTCTGTTGAAAATGTTGGTTCTATATTTATGGTTCATTTGAATGTAGTGATTCATAATTTTGAACCTGTTGAAATGCTAGAATCGTTGAAGTTGAATTAATTTTTCAAAATTTATGGTTATATTTTTTTCGCTTCGCTTATTGTTTTTTTTTTATAAATTAGAAACCATAGCGCAGCGAAACCATAAAACAAATCCCGAATTTTCAATTAAGAAAATTCGGGATTTTGTATTTTTATAACTTGCTGAAAATCAATAAGTTAATTTGTACTTGTCAATAGTCTACTGATCCACTTTAAAGGCGTAATAATATTCCCCAGGGAAATTTTCATAAAAGCCTTCAAGCATTACAGTACCTTTTGTATTCTTTAGTTCCACTAAAATTTCATCAATAGAACTTACTCTTTTATCATTTACTTTAGTGATAATATAACCTGGATCCATTTGAGTTTTTTCGATAGAGCTACCTCTTAAGATAGTTACCACATATACTCCAGAACTAGTTTTTAATTTCTTCTTTTCTTTTTCATTTAACTCTCTAAGTTCAAAACCTAATTTGACCAATAAATCATCATCACGAGCACCTATAAGAGAAGTGGTATTACTTTGATTTTTTAAAATAACA
>JALZVK010000216.1 GCA_023301005.1 Saprospiraceae bacterium
AATAGATGAAGGTCTTCATCAGCAGGATATATTTTTAAAACATATTGATTATCATCTGTTTCGATTCTAAAATTTTGGCTAGAGTAGCCTTCCATTTTAGATGTTTTATTGGGTTTGAAATCGTAGTGCGTTTTTAATATTTTTAAAGCTAATTTGGACATGAATTATAATATTCTAAAAGTTATTTTCTAATAAAAACACAAAGTAATGAGAACAATTAAAATCTAGATATAATCCTTGATATAATTTTTTATACTTTAAATAATGGCTTTTATATATGAATTATATGATTATCTAAAAACGTAGAAGTAGTTGTTTCAATCATAGCCCCACGTTTTAACGTGGGGAATAAAACAAAGATAAATGAGGCTTTAGCTATACATAAATCTTTGTGTATGGCTAAAGCCAAATCTTGCCTTCTTACTCACCGCCTTGAAAGGCGGTGCTATAAATATCAATCTCTGCTTGCTTATTCCTTTAACAAAATATTATCAGCAAGACACCTCATTTTTATATAACTTTGCAGTATAACTTAATTCAAATCACTTATGAACATTACCCAAATATCATTAATCAATTTATTCTTATTTCTAACTTCATTTGCCTTTTCTCAACCTCAGAATAATCCACCAAATCCTCCTGTCAAAGCATTGAATAATTATGTGCAATTTACCAATGAAAGTATTCATGGTTTGATGGTCGTACATCGGTTATTAGAAAATTTTAATCAAGAAGTTAATTCTTATGTTGATTTACAAAGTAACCAATTGAATTTTTTTGCTAACAAAGATTTACCTAAAAATATATTCTTGGATGAGGAAGATTGGTTTTATAAAACCTCGCCTTATGAATGGTATAATATCACAAAAGCAGAAAGTCGATTTCTAAAACCTGAAGAAGCAAAAATTTTAAATCGCCATTTAGAAAAAATAAAAAAGATAATTGACAGAGTCAATCAAATGAGATTTGAGTGGGAAAGTTTTATAAAAAACAATGACTTACAAAAAGAAGAGAACCAAACTGAAATATATCGCCGAATGGAAAATGGAGTTGACTTATACGAGAATTTCTATTTGGAAAAAGAAGCACTTCGGAAGAGTCTAAAAAAGATTTATCAGAAAAATTATTTTGTACAAAAGGAATACAAAAGTTTAGGTGTTCCTGTTTTGATAAAAATTCATAACAATATACTTCCAATTTTAAAATCAATGCGTTACGAAGTAACGGGGAGTCTTCCTGTTTATACTAAAAGGTTAGAAGAAAATATTGATGAACTCAATAGTATTGTCAATATTCATTCTCGTTATAAAATGGCAAAAGCTGCTGCAAAGGATTTCTTAGTAAATTTAAAAAAATATCAAGGCGGTGGTGGATTTGATAATAAGTATAAATTGTATGGAAAATCTTACTTTTATCATAATGTTGAATTGGTGGCTGCTTTCAATAATTACTCTGGTAGAATGATGCGGGCGACAAATGAAATGATTGCATTCGAGTCGAACAATCAATTATTCTTAGTGGAAGAACCGCACATCTTTAAAGTCATTTACCCTAAAAAAGAAATACAACGTGTTGAAAACCAACCAGTTATAGAAGATGTGCCTGAAGAAATAAATGATAGAAATGTAGTGATGCGTCAACAAAACATAGTTGTTGATAAAAAAGAATTTACACTTCAGATATTTGATAATAAACAAGTGGATGGAGATATTATCTCCATTAATTTTAATGGGAAATGGATTATCGAAAATCAAAAGCTTTCGAAAAATCCTTTTAAATTTAAAGTAAAATTAAATCCTAAAGGAGAAAATTATATCTTACTCCATGCTGAAAATTTAGGTAAGGTTCCACCTAATACTGCGGCACTTGTCTATTATTATAAAGGTAAAAGACAACAAGTCGTTTTAAATTCCAACTTAAATGAAAGTGAAATGATTAAATTTGAATTTGATGAAAGCAAATAACAAATAACCTTTGTAACAATAAACTTCCAAAAAACAAAATAAAACGAAATGTCCGTACTACTCATTCTTATGTTTCTAGGTTTTATCGCCTATTTTTTCTACAAAAAAAGTCCTGCCTTTAATGGAAGTCATGTGGACTATTCCTTCGGTGATATTGATTTACAAAAAATAAAATCCAAGATTGAAGAAGGTGAATATACTTCTGCTGAATTTTTGATCAAGCAATTAGAGTCTGACGATTTGCATCAAGCTATCGATCATGTTACGTTGAATGGTTCGGAAGAGATTTTATTGAAATGGAAAGAAGAAGATCCTAATTCTTCAATTGTTGATTTGTGTTTGGGTGTTTTTTATATGCATCAAGGTGCTGTGAGTCGAAGTAATATGAGTGTTCAAGAAATCACTAATGGAACTAAGAAAAGTAATGCTGAATTTCTTCATCAAGCAAGTGATATTTTGGAAAAGGTAGAGATTCAAGATGAAACTATTCAAGCAGAAATTTATGCTCGATTAATAAGAGTAATGGGTTTAACTGAAAATATCGAAGGGGTGAATTTGTATTTTAATAAATGTCTTGCAATTGATGCGAAGCATCTTTGGGCGCACATTGAATATGCGGAACAAATCCAACCTAAACTTGGTGGTGATATAAAAACTGTCGAAACTTTTATTGATGATCTTACAGAAGAACCGCTTGTGAATCAAGTCGTTTATTTGAAAATGGTTTGGGATTCTGTTTTGACTAATGAGAATTTGTTTGGTGGTTCGATGGATGATTTAAAGAAACAAGCAAAAGCATTGTTATACGAAATTGATGCGGAACTGAACAACCACCCTCCTACTTCGATTCAACGGTATGTGGTGTATAATTATATGACGGTTGTGGCGGAGGAATATGGTTTCAAATCTTTGAATCAAAAATATAATAAGTTGATGAATGGGAATTTCACTTTGTATCCTTTTGGGATTATGAAATAAGAGAAATTGAAAATTGAAAATTAATAATTGAAAATTTTCTTTTGACTTGGGTTGACGTTTTCCACTTTATAACAATACTTTTACGTATTTATAATTTTAAACTATCTAGACGATTTTCTTATGTAATATTCGTGGCACGGTTGGAACTGTGCTACGAGAGATTTTGCTAAAAAAAAACTTATTGACTTGGTCAATAAGTTTTTTTTGTTTGACAAAACGCTGTCTATCTTAAACTCTGTCTGCGTACATTTTGTCGTAGTATTTCTGATAATTTCCAGAGGTGACATTTTCAAGCCAAGACTCATTTTTCAAGTACCATTGTACTGTTAGTCTTAGACCTTCTTCAGATTGAATAGATGGTTCCCATCCTAATTCATTCTTGATTTTGGTAGCATCAATTGCATAACGCTTGTCATGACCTGGTCTATCTTTTACGAAGTGGATTAACTCTTTAGAACTTCCTACTGGTCGTCCTAATTCTTCGTCAACGATGTCGCAAAGTACATGAATCAAATCAATATTTTGCCATTCGTTATTACCACCGATATTGTAAGTTTCTCCATTTTTTCCATCGTGGAAGATTACATCAATTGCAGTAGCATGATCCATTACCCACAACCAATCTCTAGTGTATTTTCCATCACCGTAAACTGGAAGTTGTTTTTCCTGCTTGATATTGTTGATGAAAAGAGGTAATAGTTTTTCAGGAAATTGATTTGGTCCATAATTGTTAGAACAATTAGAAACGACTATCGGCAATCCATAAGTATGATGGTAAGCTCTTACCAAGTGGTCAGAACTTGCCTTACTTGAAGAATAAGGAGAACGTGGATCATAAGAAGTTTCTTCAGTAAAGAAACCTGTTTCACCCAATGAACCATATACTTCATCCGTCGATACATGGTAGAATCTTTTCCCTTCGAAATCTTTCCAGTTTTGACGAGCAGCATTCAATAAGTTGACTGTTCCAATGATGTTCGTTTTGATAAAAGACATTGGGTCTTCAATCGAACGATCTACATGAGATTCCGCAGCTAGGTGAATTACTCCGTCAAAATTATATTTTTCAAAAAGAGAATTGATAAAAGGGGCATCAACGATGTCTCCTTTTTCAAAGGTATAATTAGCAGCTGATTCTACATCTGTTAAATTTTCCAAATTCCCTGCGTAAGTCAACAAGTCTAAATTTACAATATGATAAGAAGGATATTTGTTCACAAATAATCGAATCAAATGCGAACCAATAAATCCTGCACCACCTGTAACTAATATTGTTTTATCAAAAGTCATAATTATTATTTTATGATTAAGAAAACTTTTCTAAATTAAGATTTCGCATCTACTTTAACTACAGTTTTAAAGTATTCGAATGTTCTTCGCATTCCTTCTTTTCTAGAAACTTTAGGTTCCCAATCTAATATCTCTTTCGCTTTAGTAATGTCTGGTCTTCTTTTCTTAGGATCATCCTGTGGTAGTGGATGGTAAGTCAAAGTTGCCTCAGGGTTAGCTACCATATCTAAAACTTCCTCTGCGAACTCAGTCATTGTAATCTCATGTGGATTTCCAATATTTACTGGTTGAGAATAATCACTCATTAATAATTTATAAATTCCTTCTACTAAATCATCCACATAACAGAAAGAACGAGTCTGTGATCCGTCGCCAAAAATAGTTAAACCTTCTCCGCGAATTGCTTGAGAGAAAAACGCTGGCATTACACGACCGTCATCTACTCTCATTCTTGGTCCGTAAGTATTGAAAATTCGAATGATTCGAGTTTCCAGTCCATGGAAAGTATGGTAAGCCATTGTGATAGCTTCTTGAAATCTTTTTGCTTCATCATATACACCTCTTGGTCCAATCGGATTTACATTACCCCAATACTCTTCAGTTTGTGGGTGTACCAATGGATCACCATAAACTTCAGATGTAGAAGCGATTAATAATCTAGCACCTTTTTCTTTTGCTAAACCACATAAATTATGAGTTCCTAATGCGCCAACCTTCATCGTTTGGATTGGCATTTTTAAATAGTCAATTGGACTTGCAGGAGATGCAAAATGAAGAATATAATCCAAGTTACCTGGAACGTGAACAAACTTAGAAACATCATGGTGATAAAATTCAAAATGCTTTTCTTTAAAAAGATGAGCAATATTATCCATATTTCCAGTAATCAAATTATCCATTCCTACTACGTGGAATCCTTCTGCTAAAAATCGATCACTTAAATGTGATCCCAAGAAACCGGCTGCTCCGGTAATTAGTACTTTTTTCACTTTGCTGTGGTTTTAGTATTAAGAAATTGGTGTCTATCTATTAGTATATTAAAATATATAATAACTGCCAATACTTGCTTGACCGTAGTCAGATTTTAATTGGCTAGTTGATAATCAAATTTAGAATAATTTAGAGCTTGTTGGGGAATTGGATTTTGAGATAAAAATGTTCATTTTAGCCAAAATATAATTTCCCAATAAGCTCATATACAGTCAACCTACCGAATGAAGTCGGGGGTTACTACAAAAAAATCCTAGAACTTATTTAAGGTAAGGTTTTGGAATAACTGCAATTCAGGAAGTAGATTGTTATTGACTGTTTTTGGTTATTCTATTGAAACGAATGAATCAATTTAGAGTTGCATTTTTTGAAAAAATGTAAAGTTTAGTTACTCACATTTCTCAAAAGGCACGCAAATATAATTATTTATTAAGGAACAGCAATATTTTATTTTATAAATGTTTTAATCAACATTTATCAAGAACCTGACTAAAGCATCAATTATTACTGACTGATAGCTTATCCTCATCTGTTTTTTATCTATTTTTGTTTAACGGTTCAGTATTGACTTGCGCTAATAATTTTTCAACGCTGAGACGCTGAGTTTTTTTATTCTCAATATGCAACTATTCAGTAAAAGACCCCAACGGGGTCAAACAAAATAGCAAGGGGCATCGCCCCTTGTAAAATAAAAGAAGACGAAAGCCCTGAAGGGGCGAAATATATTACTTACTATTTCGCTCTTTCAGAGCTTCCATCTAATTTGTTTTTTTTTTTCAAGGGGCGATGCCCCTTGCTATTCTATTAAACCCCGTTGGGGTTAGATTATTGAAAAGTTACCTATTTAAAAAAATATATTATGCGATTATTAATCAGTTTATGTATTCTAACTATTGGTCTTTCTGCGAGTTCTATTTACGAAGTGGATCTCAAAAAAGAAATAGTCAAATTATTTAATGGATTACCTATTCATCAAGGTATAGAAAAAGTTGTATTGGTCTCAGAAGATAAGTTTAAATATTCTGAAGAAGAATATATGATGGGCGTAATTAAGAAATGGGAAACAACTTTCCAACAATACAATTACAAAAAAACAGCTACCACAAAAGTTGAATTAGAATTGACAAATGAGATAGGGATGACTAGCGAAGAAGAGTATTCTGTACGAATGACACTTCACTATGATAATCTCAAAGATGCTAAAGCAGCTTATGAATTATTAAAAGCACCGTTTGAAAAAAATGGAGAAAAAGTAGACAACAAACCAATAGGAGATATGCAACTGATACATATTTATTTGACTAAAGAAAATAAATTTCCAAAACTAACTTTTATCCTACCTAATGCTAAACTAAAAGGAGATTATCAAGTGATTGTTAATTTCGATACGATGTTGGAATAAATATTCTACTCAAGGAAAAAAAATAAATTTTATTTCATCCCTTAGAAAATTTCACACTAGTTAAACTTTTCCCCATTTATAAAATAAATGCTCAACTGTCGTTTTTTAAACAAATCAAGTAGTTGTGTCCGACTACTTACAAAGTACAATAAGCACAATCAAATAACAAAATACTGACAGCAGCATGAAAATTTCTATTACACACAACACCCTCTTTCAATTCTTTTTTAAGTCCAAGCTCCGGCAATTTATCTTTTCAATAAAAAAAGGTCATTTAAAATAAGCTATGAAAACCTTGGTTTTTTAGGCAACAAGCATTTTATGATTCTTATTTAATTATTTATTTTTCTTAGTTTAAATGTGAATTCAAGAATACGTAAGTGTATTGTTGTAACTAAAACCCTTTTGTTGAATTTATAAGGCAAGACGAAAATTTAAAATTTTACTAGGAGCTTTTTTTTAGCCCAAAAGGTGAATACCTTTTGGGCTTTTTTTATTGGGTTGTATAAGTTGGTGTTGAATTTCTTTTGGCTAACTACTTAACAAGAACAGCTTACTGAAATCACCGCAGTTCCATTTTTATATTTAAGAGAAAAATCACATTCGCTAGTACCTATTTGTACTTCCATCTTATTTTTTGAATTGTAGATGATTCTGTATTTTGAATAATAAGATTCATAATCTTTTTTATTGAGTGAAGCTTTCCAGTCTATGAAAATATTAAAAAAAACAAAAGCTTCATTTCTTGAAATATTCGGAATGGTTAAAATGATTTCAGGAGATTTTTTAACTGCTCTTTCAAACTTAAGATTATTTTCAAAGTTATAGATCAATGTATACGTATCAGGGGCAATGCTTACTTTTTGTTCACTTATTA
The DNA here is from genome assembly GCA_023301005.1 of Saprospiraceae bacterium. Taxonomy (GTDB): domain Bacteria; phylum Bacteroidota; class Bacteroidia; order Chitinophagales; family Saprospiraceae; genus CAJQQY01. Next base: position 7,502 of record JALZVK010000216.1, read on the forward strand.
AAACAAACTCACGTTGAGCATATTCGAGTAACTCCTCACAATGTTCATTGTCTATATTCAACACAGGAAGCTTCGACAAATACCCATCAAAAACATAACCCTCTTGTCTTCCGATTTTTACCCTTACCCAAAAACCATGCATTGTAAATGCATCCGTTTTTTTATTTCTTTTAAATACATTTAAATCCAAAGGTGTAGAATGAATATAATTATCAATGACTTGTACAGAGGTACCATATTCCAATTTTGTGATTTTTGGAAAATCAGTACCAGGACCTTCTCTCATATTTAAACCAGACGTCGCCCAGACTGTTAAGGTATCACCATATTGGTAATTAAGATTAGCGTTTGCCGTTTGAAATAATATTGAAAATATTACTACGATTAAAACTTGGATATTTTTCATGTTTTGTATTTTTAAAAGGTTTTTAAATAACTTTGATATTTCAAAAATGCATGATTTGTCTAGGTTTTAAAAGGAACTTTTGACATGCGAAGAGAGTGGGAGAGTATTCGTTGAGGATTGATGATTATTTGTTTTATAATTGTAATTATGAAAAATTTTATACTGTTTATTGTATTCTTATCTATTGTTTCTTGTAAAAAAGATACAGTCAAATTGATTCCAGATCTAATGGATAACTTGGAAGCTTATACGGAGTTGAATCCCGAATTTAGATTAGTTAGAGATTCATTGATAGCTTGTGCAGCAGGTGGGCAAAGTCAATTTCTAGTTGATACGGAACGACCTATTTCTATCTTTTTTTATCCAGAAGGAGATGCAATGGAATTTGTTTATTTCGAAACGGATAGTATCAATGTTGACCCTGATGATTTGTCTAATTTTCATAGAGTAGTACTTCCCGATGAACCGATATTAAATGGCTACTTACGTCACTTTAAGCGAGAGGCAGTTGATGAAGAAATTTGGAGTAGAGTTACTTTTGTCAAAGATGGAAATCTACATGTTTCTAATCCTATCAGAATTAAATTTAACAATATACCTACGGAGTATACCGATGATTTGACGATTGACCAAACGGCACCTTTGTCTCCTATTTTTGAATGGGAAGATGGACTCGTAGCTGAAAATGTAATTTATTTTCAAATCGTTATTGACCAAGATGATAATTTAGTATCAGGCACTTATACTTTTGAAAAGCTATTTCAATTTTATGACTTATCGAATGTTGTTTTAAATATTAGTCCGACTACGCCAACTCCAATTTTGCAAACTCAAAGGGAATATTCTTTTGTGATGATGGGCGTTAGTATTGATAATTGGGTGAACTTAATTGTCGAAGGGCAATTTGATACTTTGTAGGATAGAACACGGATGCCGCAGATTGAGCGGATTGTAGCGGATTTTGACGAGCGAGTTTGTTTGGATTTTTTTCTTCTAATTTATATGATAAAAACATACAAGTTAAGTCGTCAAATCCATACAAGTCAGATCGTCAAATCTGCTAAAATCTGCGGCATCCGCGGCATCTGTGTTCTATACCTAATACTAGGTACGAATTCCAATTTTTAGGTAATTTTATATAAAGCATACGAACCCTTTGTTTCTCTCCGTTTAGTAATGTATATTCGCACTAAAGTTATTTTGACTAAATCCAAATAAGCGAATTAAACTAGTCAAAATCCTTGATTTTAAAAGGTTTTCAAAAAGAAACAATAATAATAGATGAGACTGAGCGAATTAAAAATAGGACAAAAGAGAGTCGTAGAAAGTTTTGAAGATTCTCAAATGGGCGGTAAATTAATGACAATGGGAATGATCCCCGGTAGCCTTATCGAAGTGGTAAGAAAAGCAAGCGCAGGCAAAACATTCTATATCAAAGTCAATGGATATGGAATGGCATTAAGAGCCAACGAAGCTTCTAAAATTTTATTAAAAGCAGCCATCAGTTAAAAAAATCCTACATGCAAAATTTTAAGGTTGCGCTGATAGGGAATCCTAATTGCGGTAAATCTTCCCTCTTTAACCAACTCACAGGACTCAGACAAAAAGTAGGAAACTTCCACGGCGTTACTGTCGATAAAAAATCAGGTGTCGCAAATCTTACCAACGACATCAAAGTTAATTTTATAGATTTTCCAGGTACTTATAGTTTTTATCCAACGTCGATTGACGAACGGATTGTGGTCGGTACATTTGCTCGACCTGATGCACTTTCTGATAATTGGGATGAAGGTCAAAAATATGATGCGATACTATATGTAGCAGATATTACGCAATTGGAAAAACATCTTTTACTATTTAGCCAAATTCAGAATTTAGGATTTCCAATTGTATTGGCTTTAAATATGTCAGACATCGCAAAGGAAGAAGCGATACAAATCAAACCTGAAATTTTATCTAAAAAATTCGGAGTGCCTGTCGTAGAGGTGAGTGGACGAACTGGTGATGGTATTTCAGATTTAAAAAACGAACTTGCAAATGTATTGTTACAAAGCAAGTCGAATTCTAAAGATTCTTATAACAATACTTCTACAAAATTAAATTATAGATTTTCTGAAGAAGAAAAAAAGATTGCTCGACAGATTCAAATTGAATTTGGATTAGAATCAGAATATCAAGCATGGTTGTGGGTGCAACATCATGAGTGGTTGCCGTTCCTTTCCGCAGCGCAAAGAATTACGATTAAAAGTATAGTGACAGAAAGATTTGATTTGCTCAAATCGCAAGTAAGAGAAACGATGCAACGTTACGATAACTTTGCTCCCGTGGTTGCTCAGTCTTTAAAGAAAGCACCTTCGTCCGATGATACATTAAGCGACAAAGTAGATAGAATAGTGACGCATCGGTTTATGGGACAAATCATTTTCTTTGGATTGATGGCGTTGATATTTCAAGCGATATTTAGTTGGGCAGGTTATCCGATGGATTTGATAGATACAGGATTTGGAGCATTGTCAGAGTGGGTTAGTGCGACGTTGCCCGAAAGTATGTTTAGAGATTTATTGACCGATGGAATTATTGCAGGACTTGGTGGCGTACTGATTTTTATTCCACAGATTGCGATATTATTCTTTTTGATTTCGATATTAGAAGAGTCGGGTTATATGTCGAGAGCGGTTTATTTATTTGATAATTCGATGCGACGTTATGGATTGAATGGTCGTAGTATTGTCGCATTGGTATCTGGAGGTGCTTGTGCGATTCCAGCTATCATGAGTACTCGGACGATTAGTAACTGGAAAGAAAGATTGATTACGATAATGGTAACGCCTTTGATAAGTTGCTCGGCGAGGTTGCCCGTATATGCGGTGTTAGTAGGATTTGTAGTTGCGTCCGATCAGTATTGGGGCATCTTCAATATGCAAGGATTGGTATTTATGGGATTGTATCTTTTAGGTATTGTAGCAGCTTTAGGTGCTGGTTGGGTATTTAAAAAAATACTTAAAACCGATGAGACAAGTTACTTGATGTTGGAGTTGCCTGTATATCGCCGACCGCAAATAAGAAATGTTTTGATGAATGTATATGAAAAAACAAAGACGTTTGTTATCGAAGCAGGGAAGGTGATTTTTGTTATTTCAATAGTGTTGTGGTTGATGGCGAGTTTTGGACCGGGCGAAGGTATGCAACTTGCTGAACAGCAAGCGCAATCTATCGCACTCGAACAACAATTCGATGAAGCGGAAACTGAAAATTTAATTGCTTCCAAAAAAATAGAAGCTTCCTATGCTGGTCATTTAGGAAAAATTATCGAACCTGTTATCCGACCTTTAGGTTTTGATTGGAAAATAGGAATTGCTTTGATTACTTCTTTTGCTGCCCGTGAAGTCTTTGTTGGAACGATGGCTACGATATATAGTATCGGTAGCGAGGCGGAAGAAATGTCGGTAGTGGATAGGATGGCGACTGAGGTAAATCCGTTGACGGGCGAGTTGGTTTATAATCGAGCGACTGCTTTGTCGTTACTTGTTTTTTATGTTTTTGCGATGCAATGTATGAGTACGTTGGCTGTGGTAAAACGAGAAACGAAAAGTTGGAAATGGGCGATGATTCAGTTTGTGTTTATGACGGCGTTGGCGTATTTGGGGAGTTTGTTTGTTTATCAGGTGATGAGTTAATAACTTGAGTTTCAAATATTATAAAGCCTTCTAACTCAACTTTTTTCCTGATGAAAAAAGTTGCAAAAAAATCAAGACTTAATTTTGAAAGTCAACAGTTCTAAATTCAATTTTAGCCACGCAGCCCAAACCTGCCTTTGCCGGCAG
>JALZVK010000217.1 GCA_023301005.1 Saprospiraceae bacterium
GGGATTTTGGAGATGGAAAAAAAGATTATGGAAGTAATAAGAATATCAGTCATGTATATGAAAGGTCATGATCTTTTCTTGTTACTCTTACTGTAACAGATGAAAAAAATAATAGAAACACTGTTAAAAAAAATGTATTTGTCTGAAAGAGTGATACTCCAGTTGCAGTATTCTCTATGTCTTCAGATAACTCTGAAAGCTTAGATTTTGACCCATCTGCCTGTGGAGGAAAAGGAGCTTTTGTTGCAAGTAAGATAGATGTTATTAAGTTTGATGGAACGAGGGCGATTAATTTGGATGGATCAAATACAAACTTATCATATTCATGGAAAATAGGATTAAATAAGTATGACACTTCGGTAAATCCAAACTTTAGATTTGATGAACTCGGTTGTTTTCCTGTAAAACTTACAGTTGTGAGTGATTCAAATAAAAAGAGCGATTCAATTGAAGAATTTATAGAGGTAAAAAATTTACTTCCTCAACTTTCTTCGCTGACTATTGATTCCTCAAATGAAGAATCTGATCCAATTATTTTTAATGTTCGTGCAATTGGAGCAAAAGACCCTGATGGGATTATACAGTCATACTTATGGTATTATTACACTGATTATGATAGTGAAGCACAAGGATTTAAAACTACTCCTGTAGGGGAAACATCATTTGTTCTTCCAAAAATTACAGGGACATATTTCTTTTGAGTGGTTTTAACAGATAATAATGAAGAAACATTTAGTAGTGAAGATGTGTGAAAGTTTTTTAGAACTGTTTCAAGTGATCAATCAGATACTCCTATTATTGATCTAAAAGTAAATGATAATTCTGTTTCTATTAATGACGAAGTTGTTTTTACAGCGAAAGTAAGAAATATTATAAATAAAGACCTTTCAAATTCTGTAGAATATTATTGGGATTTTGATGGAGATGGATTTTTTGAACAAAAATGAACGAGCCCTACTATTACTCATAAGTATCAAGAGTCGGGAACGTTTTTTCCAAAACTAAAAGTGAAATATAGAGGCTTAAGTAACGTAAGAAATCTCACAGTTGATGTAAATAATAAACTCAAAGCAGACTTTGATTATATGTCTGTTGGTCAAAAATTTATCTTTCTTGATAAATCAGAAGGAAAAGTAGATTCTGTAACTTGGGATTTTTGAGATGGGAATACTTCAAATGTTCCTTGAAACGTGGTTCACACATATGCATGAGCAGACAGAGTCCGTACTGTTAAATTAACAATTCGTGAAGGAGGAAAAGAAGAAGTTATAGAAAAAGAAGTGGTGGCAAATATAAAAAATATCCTGAAAGCTAGAAAAACGGGAGTAAATTTATTTAGTTCTCCTATCATTGAAGATGATGTCATGAGTGTATGAAGTAAATGAGAAGAGGTTACTATTTATCCATGAGAAGCAAATTGAGGTGATGAAAGTATTGCATTTTATGCTGTTGATTATGACACAGAAGTAGATAGTGATTTAAACGGTTGAAAAGATGATGATATTGATAATATTAATACTCCAAGTTATAGAAATGGAAGTCCTTTAACACTTCCTCTTAATAGGAATAAAAACCAAAATGTAAGAATTTTTACACTTGATGAAAATGAAAAAATAATAAATTCATATGATTTTAGTGTTGATAAATGATATATTAAAGAAGAAGAAATAGATATTGATAGTATAGAGTTTGAATGAGTAAGTGACTCAGAAAAAGAAAAAATTGAAGAACTAAAATCTCTTCTGACGGACCTTCCAACTGAACAACGTCTACCTGCTATGAAATACGTGCAAAGACTTCAAGAGGATTGGCATGATCCTAGAGCAAAAACTGATACTATGGTTGAAATGCAATTATTTCTAGCTCAAATTCCTGGCTATGATCCAACGCAAGCAAATGAACTTCTTGAGTCATTTCTTGTAAATGACACAGCTGATAAAGGAGAAAAAGATGTAGCATATAATGCATTAAAAAACCTTGTTCCACAAAATGTAGAATGTGAAGACGCAGGAGAATATTCTAGTTGTAGTGAACAATTAAATGCAAAACTGGAACAAATAAAAAACTCTACAAATCTTGAAGAAAACAAAAGACTCTGAGAAGAGATATTAAATATTATTGGTGCTCAGTGAGATAGTGTTATGACGAATGATGCAAAATTGAGATTTAAAGAAGTATTGAAACCATTTGTTTACTGATGAGTCACAAATACTCCAGAAGATGAGCTTGCAGAGGTGCAAGTGACAACAGAAAATGAAGGAGAAAGCAAAACATCAAAATGAATAGGTATTCTGAAGTGGATATTGTACGCTCTTGCATGAATACTCTGACTGATTCTTTTAGGACTTCTTTTATTCTTTATATTCTATAAACTCAAAAATAAAGATAAAAATGTAGAGTTTCAAGATTTTATTATCGAAAAAACAAATGGCAGTAAGACAACAAAAACAAGTGTAGCAGATGATATATTATCTGATTCATTTGATAGTAGTAGTGATGATGCTCTTGCAAATATAGATTTTTGAGAAGTGAAAACGAATACGAAAAAAGATGTAAATATAAAAGAAGCTGAGTCAAAAAAAGAGAGTAATATAAAACTTGCTTCATTTGATGCAAAAAAGGATGAGAAAACAGATAAAATTATAGATCCTTTTGCAGAAACTAAAACAAATTTTTGAGAAACAAAAGACAAAGTAGGGGAAAAAATACCAAATTGGTTATGAAAAACAAAGACAACAGATAAAAAACCAGAGAATATAAAATCTAAAGAAGAAAAGGTTTCAAGTTTTAAAAGTAGTGATACACGTAAGAAATTTGATTTTTCTGAAGATATTGCTGATCCACTAGCTGGAGTAAAAACTGACTTTTCTGATGTGAAGAATACAGCAGAAGAAAAAATACCAAGCTGGCTTACTGGAGGGAAAACATCTATAAAAAAAGAAAATACTAAAAAAATAGATAATACATCAAATACAAAAAATAATACGAGTAAGAAATTTGATCTCTCTGAAGAAATTATTGACCCACTTGCTTGAGTAAAAACTGATTTTTCTGATGATATCAAAGATCCATTTTCGAATAAAAAAACTGACCTTACAAAATGAAAACCGGAGAAAATAAGAACTATTTCAAATGATAAATCTGATAATTTTCCAGAGCCAAAACTTGCAAGCGCGAGTGAGTCTCAAAAAGAATCAACTATTCCAGATTGGCTTTCTGGAGTAAATCTTGATAAAAAATCAGATGAAAAGTCTCAAATAAAAAAAGAAGATTTAGTAAAGCCAGAAGCAAAAAATCAAGAAGAAGCTAAAAAAGAGAATAGATCTGATTACAAAAAAGTAGAAACTAAATCTGAAGAGAATGTAGCCGGTGAAGAGGGAATACCAAGCTGGCTCAAATGAACTATGCCAAAAGAAAAGACATGAGATGAACTGAAAGTTTGAGACAAAACAAACCCTACAGACAAAAAATCTGATAATAGCAAGAATAAAAAATCTGAAATCAAAACAGAAGTTAAAAAACAAGATTTTAGTCAAAAAGATAAAAAAATAGAAACCTGAATAAAGGAGAAAGCTAATACTGAAAAATGGGATTCTCAATCGAAAATAAAAGACAACTTTTATAACTCAAAAGATTCTAAGCAAAAATCAAATACAGAAAAACCTTTAAAATGAGATATTTCTAAAAATATATCTGAAAAAAGTAGGACGAATAATTCTATTAAGAATACTAAAAAACTTGTAAAGGATTCAGAACTTGATGATCTTACAAAACTGGATGATGGTATTCCAGATTGGCTCAAAGGAAGTCTTGATAATAAAAAAGAAACGAGTTTTTCTAGCAGAGGGAAAAAGAATGGTGATAAAAAAACTGTCCCAGAAAAATCTGAGCAAAAAAATACTATCTCTAAAAAATCTGAAACTACTACAAAGAAAGTAGTTCCAGATAAAAAAGTAGATAAACTAAAAACTGAAAAATTTGAGATAAATAAATCAGAAATTAATAAAACTGAGGCAAATAAATCAGAAGTATCTACAAAAAAAGTAGATTCTGATAAAAAAATAGACACTTCAAAAGTGTACTCAAAACTGAAAACCGATGCAAAAACATCTGATTCAGAAAATACTGATAAGTTTTGAGAAGGGGCGTTATGGGAAGATGGTATGGAAATACCAGATTGGCTCAAAGGATGAGACGATAAATAATAATAAAAAGCTTGGTTTTATACCAAGCTTTTTTTGACTTTATACCTTGCCTCAGTATCTTATACTCATACTAATAAATATACTATGCTCAAACTTTCAAAATTTCCATTCAAAACCTTAAAGACACTTCCGAAGGTAAGTGATAATAAATCTACAAGCTTACTATTACAATGAGGATATATCAGACAAGCAATGGCCTGAGCCTATGAATATCTTCCTATGTGACATAGGGTCCTTGAGAATATTGAAGCAGTTGTCAGAGAAGAAATGGACGCAGCATGATATCATGAGATGATGATGACGATTTTGACTCCGAAAGACTATTGGGATACGACAAATAGATGGGATATTCCTGAGTATTTTAAGGTACCTGGATGGGGGAGTACTGAGTATAGAATTGCTCCAACGAATGAAGAAAATGTAACTCCAATTATGAATGAATTTATTTCTTCATACAAGGATCTTCCAACTTGCGTATATCATATCCAGAAAAAATTTAGAAACGAAAAAAGAGCAAAATCAGGACTTCTCAGAGGAAGAGAATTCCTTATGAAAGATGCTTATAGTTTTCATGCTGATAGAGAAGATTTTCAAAAATTTTATGAGGAAACTAAAAAAGTATACATGAATGTGTATAATAGACTTGGAATAGGAGCTGATACTGTTATTGCAGATGCTGATGGAGGAGCTATTAGTGATATGAATTCTCATGAATTTCAAACCTATGTAGATATCGGAGAAGATACAATAGTATCAGACTCAAGCGGATACACTTATAATCTCGAACTCGCATCAGGAGTGCCAGACGATAAAAATATTACAGAGACTGAAGGCGAATTAGAATACATAGATACAGTGGATGATATTGTAAATATGCAAAAAATGACTGCGTATTTTGAAGCTACAGATTGGCAAATGCTCAAAACGGTTATTTATAAACTCGAGAAATCTTGAAAATATGTATGAGTCTCTCTCAGATGAGATCTTGATGTCAACGAGATAAAATTTAGAAAATTTATCTCAGAAAAGTATGATGATACTATTATTCTTGCAAATGAAGAGGATTTAGAAAAGATAGGAACGGTAAGAGGATTTATCTCTCCTATGAAAGAAGCAGAGCTTCAAGTAGATTTCTTCTGAGATGAATCTTTGAAATCTGTAAAAAACTTCTTTGGGTGAGCAAACGCACTTGCAAAATCTACAAAAAATGTAAATATTCGTGATCTTGATATTCAAGAATTTTGAGATTTTAATGAACCAAAAGAATGATTTACTTCTCAAACAATAGCCTGAGAAAAACTTCAATTTAAAAAAGCATGTGAAGTAGGAAATATATTTCACCTCGGAACAAAATACACAAAGCCATTTTGAGTAAGCTATCTTGATGCAAATAACAAGATGATAGACCAAGTAGAAATGTGATGTTATGGTATCTGAGTATCGAGACTTATGGGGGTTATGGCAGAATATTTCATGACAGAAAAATGAATTGCTTGGCCAGATTGAGTTGCTCCATATGACTACAGTATTATAGTTATTTGAGAACAAAATCTCGAAACAGCACAAGAGCTTTGAAAAAAATTAGAATTAGAAGGGCACTCAGTTATTCTCGATGATAGAATGTGAAGAAAAGACGGATTCTGACAAAAGATGTGAGATGCAGAGCTTTGGGGAATCCCAAACAAAATAATTATCTCTCCAAAAACACTCGAGCAATGAGGATATGAATTACAAGCAAAAGGAGAGGAAGCGACAATAGTGAAAATATAGAAAGATCTGGACCTTTGTAAATAAAAGTGTATTATGAATTAAATTAATTTATAATACACTTTTTGTATGTTAATATTTCCTTTTAGATGATCAGACTTATCTCCTACTAAATCTTCAGAATTAGTAGGAGATACAATAGATTTAAAACAGACAGCTTTTTATAAAAAATTAGATACAATCTTTAGGTTAGAGAATAATTCTGATAGAGATTTAAAGTTTTTAAAAAACTTATCTCAAGATGCATTTAATTTATTTGTTTGAGAGTATGCTTCTAGGGCTATAAAAGGGCATGTCACAAGTTATATGTGAGGATATATTGATCATGCTTTTCCATGAATAAATCAAAATATAGTATGGAGTGCTATTGATGCATGAATACTCAACGATGATATTGATTTAGATTATATTAGATATGATCATGACGATACAAAAGAATCTATGATTCGTCAATCTGCAAACTCTTTAAGCGATTTAAAAGACATTGTTTATCAATCAAAATTAAAAGACAGAGAAAGATTTCAATCTAGAATAGATGATATTCAAGATAGATGTTGTGATATATGTGATGATTAAGAACTAAAAAAGAGCCGAAGGCTCTTTTTTAGTTCTTATCTGATTTATATACTCATAAGAACTTATCAATAATTTCTGGGTTTGTGATAATAACTCAGATCTCTCTGTTTTCTTCTATAGAATAATATGAGAAATTTATGCTTCATAGGTATAAATATTTTTTATCTATGAGCATAGCTTTTGCGTGAAGTTTTGGTTTTTTCATAGTATGAACGGTAACTCCTGCTTTTGTGAATATGTCGTAACTTTCCTGGTTTGAGCTAATTTGATCGAGCTCTGGGAATATTATTTCGACATCTATTCAATTTTGAACGGCTTCTGATAATTCTTGTTCAAGAGTATCGTCTGAGAAGGTTTGAGAATATATTTGTATAGATTCTTGAGCACTTGATACGAGTGTAGAAAATTTTGAACGAGTAAGAAGAGGGGACATGATAAGTCTTTCATCATAGTCAGTATATATGTCTCCTGCAAAGTCTGCGAGGTATACGTCAGTGAGAAGGGATACAAAATCAGGATCTCAAATTTGCATAAAAAATTCTCTATTATAAGCAAAGCTTGAGTATGAATAATTCCCAGTAGAGATGATAACACTATCATCTATAATAAGCATTTTTGTATGATTGAGTGAGTAATCATCCGGATCAGCCCAGGCAACATTCACTCAGGCTGATTCTAAATCTTCATATCTATTATTATTGAGAAAAGGTGCTTTATAGACGTTTTTTTCCATAAGCACTCGTACGTCAATTCATTTTTTCTGAGCATTTTTTAAAGCTGCAAAGATTCTTTTTTCGGTGAATATGTAGGTAGAAAGATATACTTTCTCATCAGCATTTTCGATTTGAGAAACTATTTTATCTATCAGATTAAATGATTTTGACTGAGGAGTATAAAAGAGCTCTATATCATCGAACTCTCATATATTCTCTAATGAAAAATCGTCAAGTTCATTAAGTACTTCTGCTTTTTGCTCTACAAAACTTTGAGTTTGTTCGTAGTTTTCTACGTATTCATTTTCACAAGCTGAAAAAAATAATAAGCAGAGTGTGAGAAGTGTTTTTTTCATTATTTTTTGAATTACATTTTTAAGTAAATTTCCCCCTTATTAAGGGGGAAATTCGAAGGAAGTGAGAGTAGGGAGATATTTTTGTTTAGTTAATTTAACTAAATATTTTTTCAAATATTCACTTTTTATCACAGACATTAAGTTTCTTTTCTTTGGCTATTTCTTCATAGAATTCTCTTTCTTTTTTTCAGAGTTTTTTCGGTATTTTTATGTCGAGATGAATAAAAAGATCTCATTTTTGATCGTATTGAACATCTTTGATACCATCTCATTTTATGGTAATAGTTGTTCCCATTTGTGTTCCAGAATCTATGCTGATGCTTCTTTTGCCAATAATAGGAATGTTTATGTCTTTTGTAGTTCCGAGTATTGCTTCTATGATTTGTATTTCTAAATCATAGTGGAGATTATTCCCATCTCTTTTGAGATCTCCGTTTTCTTGCTCGACTCTAAACTTCACATAGAGATCTCATTTTGCTTTGGTTCAGATTCCTTCGTTTCCTTCTTCTGATATTTTAATAACCATTGAGTCATCAATTCATGCAGGTATTTCTAGTTCGTAATCTACTTTTGTTGAGACTCTTTTTTGACCATTACAAATATCACAAAGATTTTCGAATGATTCTCAAGTTGCATTACATTCGTCACAAGCTCATGTTTGTTGGATAACTCAAAACATACTTTGTTTTGTATATGTTATATATCCACTTCCACTACATTTACTACACTCAGTTTTTCATTCTCAACCGACACCATCACATTCAGAACAAGAACTCATTTTATTATAAGAGATAGTTTTCTTTCCTCCTTTTATAGATGTTGCAAGATCGATATTTACATATGTTTCGATATCTTCTCCTTTTTGTTCTGCAGATCTTTGTCTTTGCCTTCATCCAGATCTTCAACCCTGTCCTCAAAAAAATGATTCGAAAATATCAGATATATCTACATCAAATCCTCCAGATTGAAATCCTCCTGCTCAGGCTCACGTTTTGCCGTATGTGTCATACTGTTGTCTTTTTTGATCATTGGAGAGTACTCAATAAGCCTCGTTTACTTCTTTAAACTTCGCTTCAGCATCTTTGTCTCCAGAATTTCTATCTGGGTGATATTGCATAGCTAGTTTTCTGTAAGCTTTTTTTATATCTTCTTTTGCTGCTCATTTATCTAAGCCTAAAGTATTATAATAGTCCATTTTTTATTCTCTAAAATTACTTTCTAAATCGCCTCGAATCATACAAAAAAAACGATTTTTTTCAAGATATTTTTTCTTAAGATAAAATTAGGCTAAAAATTTGCAGCTTCAAAATTTTTATGCTAAAATTATTTTAAATAATATAAAAACAAAAATAAAATATGAAACTTGCACTTAAAAATAAACTTTTTAGTTTTCCAAGTATTGACCTTGTTGGGTTAAACGCGAGTGCGAGTTATTTAAAAAGAAAAGATAGAAAATTTCTTCTTACTGAAAAACAACTCCTGGAGTTTTTAGATGAGCTTCCTGAAATGTATGAAATTCTTGAGATAGATAAAAAAAGAATTTTTTCATATGATAATGTATATATGGATACTGATGATTATTTGTTTTATAATCAGCATGAGAATAAAGTAAAAAGCAGAACAAAAGTAAGAACAAGATTTTACCAAGATTCTAAACTTGCGTTTTTTGAATACAAACAAAAAGAAGATGGTGTTACTAAGAAATATAGATACCAGTTTCCATTTTTAGAGCATGGGACAATGACAAAATGAAAAAAGAGATTTTTTGATGGAGTCTATCAAAGTAACTATGAACAAAAAACTCCAGAAATATCACCATCTATTAGAACCAGATATAATAGACTTACACTCGTTGCAATCGATTGAGAAGAAAGACTCACAATAGATTTTAATATCAGAGTTCAAGATATAAGAAACAGAGCGTCAAAAGAAAAACATCTTCAAAATCTTGTGATTTTAGAAAGTAAATCTATGAGTAGTACTTGTAGAAGTGTAGAACTTATGAAGAAAAATTGATTTAAAAGAGCTCACGGATGTAGTAAATACTCACTCTGAGTAGTGTACTCCGGATTAGCTGAGAGATGGAAAACTTTTGAAAATACAGTAGAAAAAATAAAGACTATAAGAATGGAATTTATAAATTCTCGTAGTAGAAAACCTGCTGTAAAAAATCTAGAAAGACAACTCGATAATAATTTTCAAACTACAAAGATAACGGAAGTTATCAAGTAAAATAAGATTAATAGGAAATAAAAAAAATCCCCATAGGGGATTTTTTTAGTCAAAAGTGAGATATTCTTTTCAGTAATGAGTAAAGAGTGAGCGAGATCAACCGATCATCTGCTCATTTTTTTTGAGTCATAATTTTTCTACCAATATATCTATTTCTTCACGTCTATTCGCTTCTATTTCAAGAAGGGGAGGGATTCACTCGTAGTCGTCAATATCGAACTCTATACCATGAAGTCTATAGGAGATTCTGTGTTTTTTCTTTTCTCTTGTTTTTGTCATCCCATATTTTTCAAGAACTCTTGAGAAGCTCTCTACATCTGTTATCTCTGTTTCATGCTCATCTTTGATAGCCAATTTTTCAGCTTTTCCCATTGCTTTCCTTTTTCTCTTGATAGTATATATATGCTCTTCTCATTTCTTTCTCACACGAAAAAGTCTATTATTGTTTTCCATTTTTAGACTTGAATCATCAGGGAAATCGTAATACACATCATGAATAAAACCCTCAAAGGTTTTTTCGGCTCAAAATGACTCAAGTTTTTCTACTACTTGAGCTATATCTATCTTCAATATTTTTATTTCTTTTTCTAACATGTATCTATTATACCATTCACTATTTTGTAAGTCAAAAGAAATGAGATTTGATATTCTTTAAAATTAAATAAACTAAAAGTCAATTAATATAAAAACATTAATGAAAGAGATTGGATTTTGATTAGCTCATTCTGTTTACGAACTTTCAGATAGCTATGTAAAAAAAGTTCCTAAAGATTCTGTGTCATATGACCAAGCGATAGATTCACTTGCTATTACAGAGCAATTTATATGAGATTATACTCCAAAAACAGAGGTACATCGTAAGGGGGATTCATATATAGTAATACAAGAAAAAATTGATTGAGTAATTTTAAGTGAATTAAGGGAGAAGGATATTAATATAAAAGTCTTAAATCAACTATTTGATTTAAGAGAAAAGTTTAAAAAAATGAATAATGAAGATTATTCCTGGGATATTACATGATATCGATCTGATGCTATAGTTTTAGAAGATAAACATTTTTCTAGTTTTGTATTAGAAAAAATTCATTCTTTCAGAATGATGTATAATTATATACTAGAAACTAAAGTTTTTGAATCTAGTAATATTATCGTTACAAAAAGTTGAGAAGTATATTTTATAGATAATGTTCATGAAAAATGAGATCAAAAAAGAGAATTAAGTTTTAATTGGAATGTAGTGAGTAAAATAACGCTTTCAAAAGTTTTCTTTGATTTACAAATAAAAAAAATAAAAGTACAAGTAAAAAATATATTATAAAAAAAGAGCTTTTAGCTCTTTTTTTATTTTCTAAAGAATTCTATATCTTCGATATAGCGAGTATTGTCTTCTTCTGTGTAATATACAAATAAACGAAAGTTTCAGACTGATACTATTGTATAGTGTCGTCATGAATCTGAAGTATGTTTTTAGATTATTTCAGAAGAGAATGTTTCAAAAATTTTCTCATATATTTTATCACGAAATATCTTCGCTGAATTACGGTAATTTTCGAGAATAATATCTAAATTATTAATTCCTGAGTTTGTAAACAGACTAACTGATATATCTAAATAATTTTTAATAAAATTTCTGATTGATAAGATTGCAGTCTCTGTTATTACATAATTATACATTTTGCATTTTTGATTGTTCAGCTAAAACTTTTTTTGCAAATGCCTTCGCGTCTTGTTCTATATGTTTATTAGAAATTTCTCTAGCTTCTTCCATTGTGTAATATTTTTTCCCATCTTTTTCTATCATAATAATTATTTTATGAGTTATATGTTAATACTATATTTAAAAAAGCTAGAAAATCAATTCTAGCTTTTTTATAATACACTCTTAATCTTTTTCTATTTCTACTTTGATACTGAGCTCTGCGAGTTGTTCATCATCGATTTCTGTTGGTGCGTTCATCATAGCATCTTGCGCTTTCCCAGATTTTGGAAAGGCATATATTTCTCTGATATTTGGCTCATCTTTGAGGATCATCATGAATCTATCCATTCAGATTGCAAATCATCCATGAGGAGGAACTCCGTATTGGAAGGCTTCGTACATCGCTCCGAATTTTTCTTTTACTTCAGCTTCTGTTCTTCAAACTTTTTCAAATGCTGCAACAAGGGCTTTTATATCATGGTTACGAATAGAACCTGAAAGTATTTCATATCCATTACAAGCAAGGTCGTATTGTACAGATTCTACTTTGAGTAAGTCATCTTCTTCGAATGCTTTGAGTCATCCTTTTGGCATTGAGAAAGGATTATGTCCGAAATCTACTTTTCCTGTTATTTCATTTATCTCAAACATAGGGAAGTCTGTAATCCATGCAAATGCGAGGACTGATTTGTCTTGAAGTTCTAATTTTTCTGCGAGAAATACTCTAAATTTCCCCATATAATCACATACTGTATCTCTTTCTCAAGCTCAGAAGAATACAACATCTCATACTTCTAAGTGAGTTCTTTTTACTATTTCATCTAAATCAGCTTCACTAAAAAATTTATTAAGTGGTCACTTTAATCCATCTTCTTTCATTTGAAAATATCCAAGACCTTTTGCTCCGAATTTTCTTACATAGTCTTCGAAGCCTTTCATTTGAGTTTTAGAAAATTTTTCGTCTCATCCTGTTACTTTTATAGCTTTTATTCTGTTTGTTTTTAAATCTGACGCGATACTTGAAAATATTTCATTAGTAGAATTTGCAAAGATATCTATTACGTCTATCAGTTGCATATCATATCTAAGATCTGGTTTGTCTGTCCCATAGTTTTCAATAGCTTCATTAAAAGTCATTGAAGTAAATCAGCTTCAAGTAATCTCTTTATCTGATAATTCTCATACTACATCAGTAAAATAATTTTCTACTACTGAAAATACATCAGCCTGTTCTACAAAACTCATTTCACAATCAATTTGATAAAATTCACATGAATGTCTGTCTGCTCTTGGATCTTCATCTCTGAAACATGGGGCTATTTGAAAGTATTTATCTATTCCTCATACCATAAGAAGCTGTTTATATTGTTGAGGAGCTTGAGGAAGTGCGTAGAATTTTCCAGGATTGAGCCTTGAAGGAATTACAAAATCACGAGCTCATTCTGGACTTGATGCTGTAAAAATAGGAGTTTGTACATCGAGAAAGTCTCTGCTACTGAACCAGTTTCTTGTATATTGGAGCATTTTCGATCTGAATATCACATTATCAAGTGCTGCTGGTCTTCTTAAATCTATATATCTGTGTTTGTATCTTATGTCTTCGTTTGCAAGATCTCAGTGATCATCGAGCTCAAATGGAGGAGTTTTTGAACTACTGAGTATTTCAACATTTGAAATAATAATTTCGATCTCTCATGTTTTCATGTTTGGGTTTGCTTGTCCGTCTGGTCTTGATCTTACCTTCCCAATTGCTTTGATTACGTATTCACTTCTAAAACTATCAGCAGTTTTATGAGATTCTGCATCATCTTCTGGATCAAAAACTACTTGAGTGAGTCCATATCTGTCTCTAAGATCGATAAAAATAATTCCTCCATGGTCTCTTCTATTTGATACCCATCAGCAAAGAGTTACTTCTTCATCTATATTTTTACTGTTTAATTCATCACATTTGTGTGTTCTGAGCATTTTTCATTTTCTTAAGTATAAAAATCAAGGCAGATTATAGACGAAATAGGGCATAAATCAAACAAAAATTATTTTGTTTCTCTTAATATTTAGGGTATAATAAAGAAAATATATAGTAATTGAAATATATGACAGGAAATAGCGAAAATTTATTCGAAGGGAACGAAGAAATTATTAGTCAAAAAATAAAAGATGATAAGTATGAGTATCTTATATCTCAAGCTTTTTGTGAATCAAAAAATGAAAATGA
>JALZVK010000218.1 GCA_023301005.1 Saprospiraceae bacterium
TATTTCTGCACAAACACCAACCCAAACAATCAAAGGACTTGTCATCGACCAAGACACAAAAGAACCTCTCATAGGTGCGACTGTTATGGTTGAAGGTTTTGAATACTTAGGAACTACAACAGATATTGATGGTCGTTATCGTCTCGAAAACATTCCCGTAGGAAGGCAAAAAATCAAAGCGACCTACATCGGTTATGTCACATATTCTAATGAAAATATTCTTTTGAATTCTGCTAAAGAATTAGAATTACAAATCGCCTTAATCCAAGCCTCCGAAGAGTTAGGCGAAGTTGTCGTCATTGCCAATCAAGGAAAAAATCCAAATAATGTTGACCTCTTGGTAAGTGCGATTTCCTTTTCTGTAGATGATATCAAAAGCAATGCAGCAAGTGCCAATGACCCTGGAAGAATGGCAATGGGATTTCCTGGTGTACAATCCAATCGAGATTCAAGAAGTGATATTGTCGTCCGTGGCAATTCCGGAATTGGATTGTTATGGAGATTAGAAGGTGTGGATATTCCTAACCCAAATCACTTTGCACGAAGAGGTTCATCAGGAGGAGGAATCACTATTTTCAGTTTGAGTATGTTGGGAAATTCTGATTTTTCGACAGGTGCATTTTCTGCGGAATATGGTAATGCATTCTCTGGTTTTTTTGATGTCAAATTACGAAATGGAAATCGTGATAAAAGAGAACATTCTTTTAAAGCAGGAATGATCGGTTTGGATTATTCTACCGAAGGACCAATCAAAAAAGGACAAAGTTCCTACCTCGTTAATTACCGATATTCTACTTTGGGAATTTTGAATTCTTTGGGTATTCATTTGGTCGGACCAAGAGTCAGTAACACTTTTCAAGACTTATCATTTAAGTTACATTTCCCAAATAAAAACAATAAAAAGATTTTATCTTTTTGGGGAATGGGAGGTTTGAGTAAAGAAAAAGAGGACGCTGTCGAAGGCGTTGAAAATTGGAAATCTTATACTGATTATTTCACTCGATATTTTACAACTAACATGGGCGCAGTTGGATTGACTTATACTCGTATTTATGAAAACGATTCTTACTTAAAAACTAATGTCGCAGTCATGAGTCAAGAAATTTTATTTAGAAACGATACTTTGACTA
This sequence comes from Saprospiraceae bacterium, assembly GCA_023301005.1. Lineage (GTDB taxonomy): Bacteria > Bacteroidota > Bacteroidia > Chitinophagales > Saprospiraceae > CAJQQY01. Next base: position 1,131 of record JALZVK010000218.1, read on the forward strand.
CAGACTTCACTCCTACTACCGTGAACGATGAAGATTATACGGAAGGACGAATTTCGATTTCTTCTCATTTTAATAAAAAGATAAACGCTAAAGTCAATTTTAAAACTGGCGCATTTGTCAACAATATTTTTTATGATTTAAATCATTCTGATTTAATCAATGATGCGAATATCAATTATTTAAATGAGCAAGGAAATACTTTATTATTGCAACCTTATTTTAATTTCCGCTTTCGCCCCAATCAAAAATGGTTTATCAACTTAGGCGCACATGCAATGTTTCTGACTTTGAATAATACACATTCAATAGAACCTCGAATTGCGATTAAGAGAAATTTACAACAAAACAATTCCGTAAGCTTAGCTTATGGTTTGCATAGTCGAATGTTGCCTATCGGTTCTTATTTTACACAAGTAACTAACAGCCATGGAGAAATTACAAGACCTAATTTAGATTTGGAATTAATCAAATCTCATCACTTAGTTTTAGCATACGATCATTTGATTGCCAAGCGATTACGGTTTCATACTGAGGTATATTATCAATCACTTTTTGATGTACCTGTAAGTCCTAATCTGAATAGTAGTTATTCTATTTTAAATGAAGTTGATGGTTTTGCTACTCGTGCATTGGTAAGTGAAGGGACAGGTAGAAACTATGGAATTGATATCTCATTGCAACAATCTTTCGATGCAGGATTTTTTCTTTTGCTCTCAGGTTCTATTTTTGAATCAACTTATCAACCTTTAAATGGTGAAAGATTTAGCACACTTTATGATAGTGGAATTTCCGGAAGTCTATTGTTATCAAAAGAATTTAATTTTAAAAACAATACTGTTTTACAGACAGGTTTGAAGTTATTATATAACGGTGGGCAACGATTGACTCCTTTATTAAGTGCGGAAGAAAATCCAAATAATCCATTGGAACCATTATTGGATGAGTCCAAAGCTTTTACAGAACAAGTTGAAGCGTACTTCCGTCCTGATGTAAGAATTGCATTTCGAAAAGATAAAACCAAATACTCTTGGCAGTTATCTTTGGATGTTCAAAATGCAATTGCTAGAAGAAATATTGATGCGATCAATCGTACTTTTGATCCTGACTTAGGGCAATGGATTTTTAGAAAACAATCTGCTTTGGTTCCGTTGTTGAGTTATCAAATTGATTTTTAATTTTGGTTTGTAATCTAATTTGAAAAAGGGAACAAGGATTTGAGAATTTTGAAGTTTGACAAATTACTGTAAACACGATGATTCGTCAAAACTTCTCAAATCGTAAATCCTTGTTCCCTTTTTCCCTTTTTCAAAATCTATATTCTAACCCATCAAAATAACAAGCCCCATCCCCGCAATAAACGCCCCAACATACTGCATTCTCTCCGAGTTAATTTTATTTTGTAACAATACATTTCCAATTCCAATACTTACTAAAAATATAATCGCAACGCCCAATAGAAAACCACTAATATAAACGAACGCCTTCGACTCTTCAGGCATCTCAACTCCATGCGCATACCCATGAAAAAAACCAATTATTCCAGCCGCCAAAATTGCAGCTACTAAATTCATTTTCTTTTTTAATGCAACAGCAATTCCCATTACAATTACAGATAGGGCAATGCCTTCTTCCATACACATAAATCCTTCCGTCCCTATTCCCAACCAACCACTTACTAACATTGTAATTGCAAATGCTAATGGAACCATCCAACTAGATTTAATTCCCATTTGCGCACTTAATAATCCAACGCAAAATATTGCAAGTAAATGATCCAATCCTAAAATCGGATGACTCAAACCCGCCATCAATCCTGTACCATGCGTGCCATGTGCATTCATTGAAACTGAAAATAATAACAATAGAAATGTAGATAAGAAGATCTTTTTCATAAGTAAGTTTGGTTTTGTAAGGACTAAATTTACTATTCGTTTTGCTTTCCTTATGTCAGTCCAAGGACAATATATTAGTATCTTAAAAAGCTCTTAACTTTAGGGAGAAGGAACTAAGTTAGGGTAAACGCATCAAAGTAATCCAATCAAAGAGGTTATTTTTTAAAATGAGAAAATGAAAATATAACAACTTGTTATACTTATCTAATTTTACGATTCTATTCAAAAATATTTGTACTTTCATTTTTGAAAAATTGTCGTTACAACATAATACAGTTGTAACGACATTTTTTTTTATTTGATTTTTTTACAAAAAATATTTTTGAATAAATGAAGGTTTTCAAAAGCTGGTATTTTGCTATTTTTTTTCTAAGCTGTTTTGTTATATTGAGTTGCCTATCTTCCGATAAAAACAAATCCAATCATTTACAAGATTCTCATATCAATGAACCAAAACAAAAAGGTGTTCATGTTTTCGGTCGTATGGATTCTTTATCTTTCCAACCTTTAATTCAAACCAATTTTGAGTGGATCACTTACGTGCCTTGGGGTAGTCAAAGAGATTATGATAGTCCATCAATAAGAGGTGTCACTTCCAATGATAGTTTGAGAGTGAGACGTAGAGATTCTATTTGGCAAAGTAAAATTACTTTGGCTCATGATGCAGGTTTAAAAATATTTTTAAAACCTCATATATGGATTCATGGCGCAACTGAAGGAAAATGGCGTTCCGATATATTTCCTACTAGCGAAGAAAATTGGAAAACATGGAGTACCGCTTATCGAGCATTTATTTTACACTATGCTCATTTAGCTGAAAAACATAACATAGAAATGTTTTGCGTCGGTACAGAGTTCACTCGATTGACTATGGAAAAAACTGAATATTGGGAAAAACTTATTTCAGAAGTCAGAGCTATTTATTCTGGAAAATTAACCTACGCTGCGAATTGGTATAAAGAATTTGAAAATGTAACTTTTTGGGATCAACTCGATTATATTGGAATTCAAGCTTATTTTCCATTAGTAAAAAATAAAAATCCAAGCGTAGATGAAATCAGCAATGGATGGAAAAAACATTTACCAATCCTAAAACGCATTCATGAAAAATTCAATAAAAAAATCCTCTTTACAGAAATAGGATATAAGAGTATGGAAGAGAGTGCTATCGAACCTTGGAAATGGGTGGACTATGATTCCGATCTTGATCAAGTGCCAGTTTCTACAGAAACACAAGCTAATTGTTATCAAGCATTTTTTGATACCGTTTGGAAAAATGATTGGTTTGCAGGTGCTCATATTTGGCAATGGCGAGCGGAACATTATAATGCTGGTGGTATTAAAAGTTTAGATTTTACACCTCAAAATAAACCTGCTGAGAATACAATTGCAAAAGGTTTTGAAAAAAAATAATATCAATATCATTGATATTTAGGGAGTAGGAAATAAATAATCTACCCCCTTGAAGGATTCTTTTTCAATATGACTTCATAAAAAAATGAATCC
>JALZVK010000219.1 GCA_023301005.1 Saprospiraceae bacterium
ATTTTGTTCTCAGTTTTTCTTAAAAAGAAGGAGTATTGTTGATACTATGACTGATTTTTAAGGAAAAATGAGGGCAAAAGAATCCGCCCAAATGACGGAATTATTGTTTTATCGTTACTTAGTTACGATAAAACAATAACTTCAAAAAGATTTTTTGAAAAAAATAATATTATGCGCTGGATTCCAATTTTATTCTTACTGGTTTTTCAATCTTGTAATGCTCAGAAAAAAGTCATGTCAAAAACAAATTTCATCACTCCTTTCGAAACGAATAGAAATACTACTGCTACTTATGAGGAGATGATAAGTTTCTATACCAAATTAAGTAGCTCACATGCTCAATTGCAATTAAAGACTCATGGCTCGACTGATTCTGGATTGCCGTTGCATACGGCGGTACTTTCACTAGATGGTGATTTCGATCCGCAGTCTATTCGTAAAAAAAATAAAAGAATCATTTTTGTCAATAATGCCATTCATGCTGGCGAGCCATGTGGCGTAGATGCAAGTATGATGTTATTGAGAAATTATTTAGAAGATAAATCTTTGCAAAAATTTCTAGAGCATACTGTCATCGTTGTTATTCCAATGTATAATCTTGGTGGTGTCTTAAATCGAAATAGTCATACTCGTACTAATCAAAATGGACCTGAGTCTTATGGCTTTAGAGGTAATGCAAAGAATTTAGATTTGAATCGAGATTTTGTGAAATGTGATTCTAAAAATGCTCAGACTTTTAATCAAATTTATAATTATTGGAATCCTGATATTTTTATTGATAACCATACTTCTAATGGTGCTGATTATCAATATACTATCACTTTGATTCCTACTCAACATAATAAATTAGATCCTAATCTTGCTGCATATTTAAATAATGAAATGCTTCCTCGACTCTTTAAAGATATGAAAGAGAATGATTGGGAAATGACTCCTTATGTGTATGCTCGTACTACTCCTGATGAGGGCATTGCTGGGTTTTTAGATTTACCTAGATATTCTTCAGGTTATGCTGCCCTTCATAATGCTATTTCGTTTATGCCCGAAACTCACATGCTAAAACCTTTTCATGCTCGAGTGGAAAGTACTTATACATTTATGGATGTGATGATGAAATTAGTTCATGATGATTTTGATAAAATAAAAATGGCGAGAGATAAGGCTATCGAAAATACTAAATCAAAAAAAGAGTTTGATTTGAATTGGACTTTAGATTCTAGTAAATCTGATAAAATTATGTTTAAAGGTTTTACTGCGAAAAAGAAACCAAGTGTGATTTCTGGAGAGGACAGATTATATTATGATCGCAACGAACCTTATGAAAAAGAGATAGACCATTTTAATTATTACTCGACTACTACAAGCGTTACTAAACCTATCGCTTATATTGTTCCTCAAGGTTATATTGAAATCATCGGGCGATTAAATTGGAATAATGTCAAAGTCCAACAACTCGAAAAAGATGAAACTTTTGAAGTAGAGCTTTATAGAATTAAAGATTTTAAAACAGGTAAACAACCTTATGAAGGACATTATCTACATTCGTCTGTTGAGGTAGAAAAATTTTCCCAACAAAGAACTTACAAAAAAGGTGATTACATTATTTATGTCAATCAATCTTCTAATCGGTACATAGTTGAGACACTCGAACCTTCCGCACCTGATTCTTATTTTGCATGGAATTTCTTTGATGGAATTTTGCAACAAAAAGAACATTTCTCTTCTTATGTATTTGAAGATTTGGCTGAGGAAATTTTAAATAATAATCCTGACTTGAAAAGTCAATTTGAGGAAAAGAAAAAATCAGATTCTGATTTTGCTAAGAATGCGCGAGCGCAGTTAGATTTTATTTATAAAAATTCTCCTCACTATGAACCTACTCATCGAATTTATCCTGTAGGAAGATTAATGAAATAATTTCGAAGGTTGTAAGTAGTTAAATGGATTCGTTTTTTTTATGATTATAAATAAATAAAGCGAATCCATTTAAAACATCCCTTCATCTGCAAAACTGTAATATCCTCTTTGTGAAACGATGAGATGATCATATACAGTCATATCTAAAAACTCTCCAGCCTTTTTTAATTTTTTAGTCAAAATAATATCAGCCTGACTAGGCTGAAGATTTCCTGAAGGATGATTATGACATAAAATTATACTTGTTGCTCCTGGTTTTACTAATGCTTTTCTAAACAACATTTTTGCATCTACAACTGTTCCTGAAACTCCACCTGTACTAATCAATTCTTTTCCTATCACAATATTAGCACGATTCAATTGCAAAATCCAAAACTCTTCGTGAGCTAAATCAATAAGAATAGGCGCAATAGCTGAGTATGCATCTGAGCTACTTTTTATTTGAGGTCTATCTTTGACATTAGTCATTTGTCTTCGTCTTCCTAATTCCATTGCAGCAGCAATTGTTATTGACTTCGCTTCTCCGATACCTTTGAAGGTTTGAAATTCAGCAAGAGAACATCTTCCTAAATCAATCAAATTATTATCAGCATATTTTAATATCTTCTGAGCTAGTCCAACTGCAGTTTCTTCTCTTGAACCTGACCCTAAAAGTATAGCAATTAACTCCGCATCAGATAGTGCGTGTTTTCCTTTGGCTAATAATTTTTCACGAGGGCGATCTTCCTCTGCCCATGAAGTGATAGCTAAATTTTCTCTTTTGTAAGTTTCCATAAAGTGAGTATGTTTCTCACAAAATAGAATTTATAAAAATCAATAATCAATATTGTTTAATGGTATATAAAAGAACAATATTGAAAATTTTCAATAGATTAAAATTATTTTTGTAAATGTCATGTTATAAAATTAAAAACGGCTTTTGTGAATAATCACAAAAGCCGTTTTCTACAAAATAAAAATTTATTTTTTTTTTTAAAGATTTCTTAGTGCTTCATCTAAGTCATTGATCAAATCATCAACATCTTCAACTCCTATACTTAATCGAATTAAAGAATCCGTTAAGCCAACTTTCAATCTATCTTTTTTAGGAATAGAAGCATGTGTCATACTTGCAGGGTGACCGATAAGAGACTCCACTCCGCCTAAAGATTCCGCTAAGGAAAATAAATGTGTTCCTTTCAATATTTTTAGGGCATCTTTATAACTTCCACCTGCTACATCAAAAGAAACCATACCACCAAAATCTTTCATTTGCTTTTTAGCGATTTTATGATTTGGATGTGTCTTAATTCCAGGATAATATACATTATCAATCTTCGGATGAGTTTGCAAAAATTTAGCAATTTTTTTAGCGTTATCGCAAGACCGTTGTACCCGTAAATGTAATGTTTTAATTCCCCTTAAAATCAAAAAACAATCTTGAGGTCCAGGTATAGCACCAGCTGCATTTTGAATAAATCGAAGTTGTTGCGCAATCTCTTTTGATTTGACAATGACTGCTCCGTGAATTACATCCGAGTGTCCACCAAGGTATTTTGTTGCAGAATGCAAAACCATATCTGCGCCTAAATTAAGAGGCGTTTGTAAATAAGGAGAAGCAAATGTATTATCTACACAAGTCAATACTTTTTTATCCTGAGCGATTTTACATATTTTTTTTATGTCAACAATATTAAGCATTGGATTAGTTGGAGTTTCTATCCAAATTAATTTGGTATTATTATTAATACTTTTTTCAAATTCTTTGGTATTGTTCATGTCCACAAAATGAGATTTGATTCCAAACCTATCATAAATTTTTGTCATCAAACGATACGAACCTCCATACAGATCATTTGTCGAAATAATTTCATCTCCTGGATTCAATGTTTTAAGAATTGCATCCATTGCCGCCAATCCACTACTAAAGCAAATAGCATCTGTTCCATTCTCAAGAGCTGCCAAGTTTTTTTCTAAAGCCGATCTAGTTGGATTTTGAGTACGAGCATATTCATATCCTTTGTGCTTCCCTGGAGCAGTTTGAACATAAGTTGAAGTTTGAAAAATAGGAGTCATTATTGCTCCAGTAGATGGATCAGGTTCAATACCTGCATGGATTACTTTTGTGCCAAATTTCATTTTAATGGTATTTACTTGGTTTTGTTATTTTGAAGTTGTTTGAAAATAATGGAAGGCAAAAGTGGTGATTTTTTTAAAATAAAATCTTATCCATTTTAGGAAAAAATAAAAAAGTATTCGTGAAAACAGAAAAGGACAATTCAGTATTAACCGAATTGCCCTTTTGCAATTTTTTCAGTATTTCAATATTCTAATTCACTGATTCAGATAATTCTTTACCAGGCTTGAATTTTACAACATTTTTAGCAGCAATCTGAAGAGATGCTCCTGTTTTAGGGTTTCTACCCATTCTTGCCGCTCTGTGTACAGATGCGAATGTTCCAAATCCCACTAAAGATACTTTGTCGCCTTCTTTAAGACAGTTACCAATAGTACCAAAAAGTGAGTTTACTGCGTCGGTTGCTTGAGCTTTGCTGATATTTGCATCTTCAGCTACTCTGTTAATAAGATCTCCTTTGTTCATTTTTGAAAAATTTAAATTTGAAAAGAATGGCACAAATTTATGTGCTGTTATTATCAAAAACAAGCAATAAGCGTTAAACAAATCTTAAAAACCTAATAAATACAAGGGTTAAAGACGTTTATCACTAGTTGCAATTATAATATTCTTTGTATTTTGCAGCTATTAAGATTTTAAAAATCTAATTTTTATTAAATTAATCATACTTATGAAAAAATTAAAACTGCTTTTTTTACTTAGTTCTTTTATACTTACTGTTTCCTTTCTATCTACTTCTTGCAGTAAAAAGTCTGGTTGTCCTATGAATGACCCAGCTAATGTAGGCGCTAAAACCAGTAAAAAAGGAAAAATGTCAACTAAAAGAGGCAAATCAAGCCTTTTCCCTAATAAAAAGAAGAGAAGAGGTTAATAAATCCCTTTATATATAAGCCAAAGATATAATTTTATATCAAACTTGTCAAACATTTTGTTTTTTTATGTAAAAAAGTTACTAACATTGATTTTTTAAAACTTCAATGTTTATTACGTTTTTTTACTTAAAATTAAAACAAAATGTTTGACAAATTATTTTCTTAATTTTGGATCTAATGCTTCTGTCAAGCCATCTCCAATCAAATTAAAAAGAATGATTGTTATAAAGATTGCAAAACCTGGAAAAACAGCTAACCACCAAGACTTCGAACTTTCTCTCGCATAACTTAATAACTTTCCCCAAGTCACTTCATCTGCTGCCAAACCAATTCCTAAAAAAGATAAAAATGCTTCAATTAAAATTGCGGAAGCTATACCAAATGCTATCGTTATTAATACTGGTGCAATTGCATTTGGAATGGCATGACGGAAAATGATTTTCCAATTACTAAATCCCATCGCTTCAGCAGCTTCAATATATTCTAATGATCTAACACGCAATAATTCTGCTCTAATAAATCGTGCTATACTTGTCCATCTAATTAGACCAATAATTATCATTACGGATATTATCGAAGGATGTTCCAATATTGTTACTGCTGCTAATAATAAAAAAAGTGCTGGGATTGAATTCATAATTTCTATTAGTCGCATTACGATTATATCAATTGGAATAGTTATTCTTTGAGTAAGTGATAATTTTTTTTCTAGTGCTGTAGAAAACACATTTGATAACAATATAATTACAAAAAATATAATTAGACTTTTAAGTAACTCCATTCCTAATATACCTTCTTTTCCTGCTGTGCTCAATATGTAACTTCGTACTTTAAATGCATAAAAGAATGCAAAAAATAATCCTATCAAATTAAGCATCAATCGAACTCTAGAAATTTGAAATCGATTGTCTCCAAAAAAGCCTGCTAATACTCCAAAGAAAATTCCAATTACAGATGCAATTGACATAGAAATTATTCCAACTAACATTGCTATTCTTGTTCCTCTTACCATTCCTGCTGCAATATCATGTCCTAACTGATCGGTTCCCATCCAATGCCAATATCGATTAGAGGATACATTTTGATCACCAAACGGTGAAACAAAAGAAGCATTATCAAAATCTAAAGTATTGTGCGAATAGGGAATTGGAGGCATTATCACTTTTTCATAATCATGCTCCGACCAAGGTGTTCTATAAAATTTTTTATTCCATTTTGACAGACCTAAATCTACTGCATAATCTTTTAATATAGGGAAGTATGTCTTTCCTTCTATCTGACAATAGATCGGTTTTTCATTGGCAATAAAATCTGCAAAAACTGCTATAAATAAAAAGACAAACAAAACTCGTAAAGACCATTTAGCTAATTTATTTTTTTGAAATTCTTGCTTTACTATAGTTCCATAACTTTGACCGCTCTCTTTTGCTTTGAGATTATTTTCTATTTCCCGATCTTTTTTATTTCTAAAAATCATTTATACTAATTAAAAGATACTCTTGGATCTGCTTTGGTATATAAAATATCTGAAACTAAAATTCCAACCATTGTCATAACGGAAGCTATCATTAATACAGCAAACACTACTGCATAATCATTATTCATTATCGCATTTACAGTTAAACTTCCCATTCCTGGTATATTAAAAATCACTTCAATAACTACTGACCCTGCTAATGCTGCGGGGAACACACTTGCAAATAAAGTTATGATTGGAAATAAAGAATTACGAAATGCATGTTTCCAAATAACTTTATTTTCACTTAGTCCTTTTGCTTTTGCAGTTCTTATATAATCTTGCTGAATCACATTCATAACTCCTCCTTTCATTTGTCTTGAAATAAATGCTAAGGAACTATAACTTATACATAATACAGGAAGAATTAAATGACTAGCCGTTTCCCAAAATCGACCCCAAAATGGTGCAGTAGAAGAAAGGTTTCCTAGACCTATTGATGGAAAAATATTGGTCCATGCTCCGTACTCAGGAGTGGTAAAAAAAACAACCATCATTGTAGCTAACCAAAAAGATGGTATTGAATACAATATAAATAACAATACAGTTACAATTTTGTCAAATCTCAATCCTCTGTTTTTCGCTGAGAAAACGCCTAAAGGTATTGCCACTAAATATGCAACAATTATAGCTAGAGTCATCATCATAAAAGTCCAAAATATCGCATCTTTTATTTCTGATTCTACTGGACGAAAAGAATTATAAGACACACCAAAATTACCTGTTATAAAATTACTTGCCCATCTATGGTATTGATTTTCAAATCCATTCCAATGAATAGTTGGTATATATAATTGTAATGGAGTTGCCTTATCTTTTATATTTTGATATGATTGTTTTAGCTGAGTGACTTCTTTTTTTAAATGCTTTTGTAATAAAATATTTTTATCATAAATATTTGAAATCACATTTAATTTTGATGAGACAACTTTTTCTTTACTATTTGTATTTAAAAAATTCAGTTCTCTTCTAATTTTTTTAATATCACTTTTACCAACTGAATCTGGTATTTCATATAATTTTAAATAGGTCTCTGAAATCGCAGTTTTATATTTAGCTATTTCATCCCAATTACCATATTGAGCAACCAAGCTCTCCCAATTTTCTCTGTGACCTCTCTGTATAATTCTATGTAAGGTATCAGGGTAAGCTTTAGATGTTATATCAAAATAGAAACTTGGTCCAGTCAATCCGAATAGTTCACTTCTTCTTTGATACTCTTTTTCATAATTCAAAAATCCCGATTTAGAATTTATATCTCCATCAGGTGGATCACATGGATCGATAGGTGTACATTTACTTAACCCAAATGCCATTAATGAAATAACAAAAAGAGTCGGTATAAAATATAATATGCGCTTTACAATATATGCAAACATAATTTCTACAATGGATTGAATCGGAAAAATACGGATTCTTCTTCACAAAAAAATAATGGGTAATCAAAAATTATTTGATTACCCATTATTGATTTTATTAAAATTTAAATATTAAAACAACTTAACTTCTATTTTAGCTTAAATTGATTTTCAAAAATAAAAGGCTTTCTAGTAGATGGCGTATAATCAAATTTTTTATTGATTGCCATTCTACCTTTTGCTGCATAAAGAAAAATACAAGGCTGCTCATCATAAATAATTTCTTGATATCTGTGATACAGTTTTACTCTTTCTTCCGTACTTGTTTTTTGAGTTCTTATTTTTTCAATTACTGCATCTGATTCCTCATTTCCAAATCCAACATAATTACCTCCCGAAGGAGAATCACTATCTGTATGCCAATTTTGATACAAATCATTATAGGATGGATCTTGCGACCATCCACCTACATATAAATCAAAATCTCTCTTTTTTAAATCAGATCTAATAATATTGAAATCTTTAGTAATGATATTAATTTCAATACCTGCTCTCTTTGCTTCTGGTTTCATAATTAAACCTACTTTTTCTCCTACTCCTCCAGCAGACGTTTTATAATCCAGTTTTAATTCTACTCTCTCCCCATCTATCATTTTATCTGCCGTTCCATTATCATTCGTATCTTCCCAGCCTGCTTCTTTTAATAACGCAATAGCTTTGTTAATATCTAATGACACAGGTTTCAAATCTTTTTTAAAGTATTTTCTATTAGGATGAATATCGCTTACTATTTTCTCTCCATATCCAAATACCACCGTTTCTAATATTTTATCGATATTCAATACATGAGCTAATGCTCTTCGAACTCTTTTATCTGAGAGTTTTGGAGAGCGATTATTAATTCCCATATAATAAATCAAATAACTTACTGGAGTAGGAAAATTCAATTCCTCTTGCCCTAAAGTACTTTCTTTTAGATCTACCAACTCCTTTGAACGAATCACACTCATTGCATCTAGTGAACCTGATTTTAGTTCGGTAGTAGCTGTTGTTTGATCTTTTATAGGTCTAAAAATAATCGTTTCAGGATTAGCTGCTAGTAATGGATATTTAGTTGCTAAATCTTTCCCCCACCAGTTTTCTTTTTTCTTTAAAATTATACGTTGCCCTGTAATCCACTCTTCTAATTTATACGCACCACTTCCACTTATAAAGTCTATCTCTCTTCCATATTTCTCTAAATGAAATTCGTTTGCAAACTCTTCTAACTTTGGATCTAAATCTCCAAGTTTTAATTTGTCCTCACTTAATTCTTTATTAATTTTTTCTAATTGTTTTAATGTAAAATTTTTCATTATCCCTTTTGGGTCATAAAATTTCGCAGGAATAATTGGAATATCAGTAAAGATATAATCCAAAAGAAAATAATCATTTCCAATCATCGTAAACCTTTTAGGATTATTTTCATCTATTATTATATCAAAATAATTTGCTGCAACAGCTCGATAAGGAGCCGCTTTAACTTTAGGATTCATTACTACTTTCAATGAAAAATCTACGTCATTTCCAGTTACTGGAGTACCGTCATCCCATACTGCTTCATCTAATATTTCATAGGTCAAAGAAAATCTTCCTGAATGTTCTCCTTCTGAAATAGCAACTGCTTGGGGTACTTCTTTAGCTAGCATCGGAGCTAGTTCTAATGTTTTAGTATCATAGTGAACTATGTTAGGAAATATATGATGGAAAACTTGCCGATCGTATGATGATGTAGTTAGATAAGGATTCATACTTTTGGGACTAGCTCCTAAGTGAGATACGACTGTAAATTTTTCATCTACTCCTGTTGTCCCAGTAGTAGAACTTGGATCCGTTTTACAACTACATAACAATAATATTACAAAACCTATAGTGATTATTGAAAATTGAGAAATTTGACGTGAGTTCATAATTTTATTTTTTGAAGAATTTATATTTAGTTTTAAAAAACTTAGCAGATTTATTTTTGTTGTACAAACATCTTTAGGAACGGTGAAAGAATAAGTTCCTTATTTTCAAAGATAGTTAACACCTTTCATAAAACCGAAAAAATATGGATACTGTATTAATTGCAGGCGGTTCTGGTTTAATAGGAAAAAGATTAAGCTTTTTGTTAAATGAAAAAGGCTACAATACCATTTTTCTAAGCCGTCAAAAAAAATCTGATACTAGATATTATTTATGGGATATTCAAAAAGGTACTATTGATGCTTCTGCCATCGAAAAGTCTGATTATGTTATCAATCTTGCTGGTGCAGGCATTGTGGATAAAAGATGGACTGAAAAGCGTAAGAAAGTTCTAATTGATAGTCGTACTCAAACCGCTCAACTTTTAAAAGATAGTTTTAAAAAAATAAAAAAGCCGAAGGCTTATATCTCTGCTTCTGCAATTGGATTCTATGGCAATAGAGGTGATGAATGGTTAACTGAAGATTCTAAGTCTCAACCTGAAGATTTTCTTTCTAAATGTACTATAGCTTGGGAAGATGCTGCAAACGAAATTACAGATTTAAATATTCGAACTACTATTTTAAGAATTGGAATTGTACTTTCTATGAACGGGGGAGCACTTCCTGAAATGATTTTACCTTTGAAATTTGGAGCAAGAGTTTCCTTTGGAAATGGTAAAGCTTATTATCCTTGGGTTCACATTGACGATGTTTGCAATATGTTTATTTGGGCTATTGAAAATGAAAAAGCGAATGGTATTTATAATGCCGTTGCCCCTGAACCTTTAATGATAAAAGATTTAGTAAAAGAGATTCAAAAGGCTCGTGGAGGTTTTGCTTTTCCTTTCCCTGCTCCTAGTTTTGGACTTCGTTTAGTTATGGGTGAAATGGCAGAAATGCTTTTAAATAGTTCGAGAGTTTCTTCAAATAAAATTTTAGATGAAGGTTATAAATTTTCTTTCTCCGAAATCCAACCTGCTTTAAAAAATATTCTTGAAAAGAAGGTTTAGTAATGCGACTTAAGTAGTTAGCAATAAGAAAAGCCTTCTTCAAATAATTGAAGAAGGCTTAACTGTTTTCAGTAATATTTCTATCAGATAAATTTACGCTTTAGCCTTAGCTTTTCCATTAGATTCTACAGCTACTTCTACCTCTGGTTCAATATCTTCTACTACAGCTTCCAATGGTTCATTTGCTCCAGTAATTTTATCTTTAATTTTTTGTTCTATTTCAAGTGCTACTTCTGGATTATCTCTTAAGAAGTTTTTAGCAGACTCTCTACCTTGGGCAATTTTGCTACCGCCGTAAGCATACCAAGATCCACTTTTTTCTATGATGTCATGATCTACTCCAAGGTCAACTATTTCCCCAGTTTTGGAAACACCTTCTCCATACATAATATCAAATAATGCAATTCGGAATGGTGGTGCTAATTTATTTTTAACCACTTTCACTTTTACGTGATTACCTACTACATTACCTTCTTTATCTTTTATTGCAGAACCTGACTTTCTAATATCTAATCGAACAGAAGCATAAAATTTCAATGCATTACCACCAGTCGTTGTTTCAGGATTTCCGAACATTACCCCAATTTTTTCACGTAATTGGTTAATGAATACACAACAACATCCTGTTCTTCCTATCGAACCTGTCAATTTTCTCATAGCTTGAGACATCAAACGAGCTTGTAATCCCATTTTAGAATCTCCCATTTCACCTTCAATTTCACTTCGTGGAACTAAGGCTGCAACTGAGTCAATAACAATAATATCAATAGCTGCTGAGCGAATTAAGTTTTCAGTAATTTCAAGTGCTTGTTCTCCATTATCAGGTTGAGAAATTAATAAATTCTCAGTATCAACACCTAATGATTCAGCATAAGTTTTATCAAAAGCATGTTCCGCATCAATAAATGCTGCGATACCACCTTTCTTTTGACATTCTGCTATGGCATGAATAGCTAAGGTCGTTTTACCTGAAGATTCAGGTCCATAAATCTCAACGATTCTTCCTTTTGGAAGACCATTAATTCCTAGTGCAAGATCTAGACTCAAAGATCCAGTTGGAATGGTTTCTACATCTACTGCGGGTTTATCACCCATTTTCATTACGATTCCCTTTCCGTAAGTTTTTTCTAGCCTATCCATTGTTTGCTTCAAGGCTTTAAGCTTTGCTTCTTTTTCTTTTGACATTGTATAAAATTTTTAATCTTTGGAAACAACTTTTTGTTTATAACACTACAAATTTAAACTTTTTGTTTATACAAAACAAGTTTTAAAACTACTTTTTTAAAAAAAATTGTTTTAAACGTGAAATTTGTTTTAAACAGAAAGTATTTAGTTATTTCACAAGAGGTGAAAAGAATGCGTTTTCTCTGACGTGAAGTTTGTTGGAAGCAAGATAAGGAATCCTATTTAATTGATGTAAGGTTTAGGAATCGAATTGTTATATTGTTTTATGATATTTAATTTCTTTAACTATATGTATTTAGGAAATGAGAAAAGCCCTTTATCAAATGAATGATAAAGGGCTTTTCAGAGTAAGTTAAAACTTCATTAATGTTGAGCTTCAACGGCTGTTTCTTTACTATATCTCAAGATATTTTGAATACTATCTGGAGATGGATCAAAAGTCACTTGAGGTAATTGATTAAAAGATTTTTTTAATTCCTCGTAGCTTTCTTGAAGCTCCCAATCATTTTGGAGAGCATTGCTAATGGCGATTGATTCAGCAGTCGAAGTTTCTTTGTAAATGAATTTAACTAAATGATTTAGTGTAAAGTTATGCTTCATGAACATTTTTTTAAGTGAATAAATAAGTTGTGAATGTATTAAAAGTTGTGTATAAATAAGATAACTATAAAACTATAAAGCCACAACAAATATTTTGTTGTGGCTAATTTTTTTATGTTAAAATTTCGTATTTAGCTTTTATTTTACTCGATACCAAGTTTGTGTTCGATATAATCCATAATAATATCCTCGTACCTTCAATGTATTGGAGTCATCTAGCCATATTTTACACTTATAGGTTTTATCTTTTGTTGGAGAAAATATTTTTCCACCTTTCCAAGTACTTCCACTTTTATACATATCCCACATAATATTCATTCCAACTAAAGGTTTACCTTTTCGATCACCTGAACAGTTATTACACGTAGTTGTAGTAGGATCTAATAACTTAGTGATTTTACCATATACTTTTCCATTATTTTCATAGATTTCAACATAAGATTTTTCTTCTCCTGTTTCATCATCTATTGTTTTCCAAACACCCAATGCAGTTTGAGAAAAAGAAACTGTACAAAAAAATACTAATAATAAAAGGGTAGTAAAAATTGATTTCGTATTCATTGTTAATTTTTTATGTTTTAAATTTCGCTTCTGTAATATTAAGTAAAAAGGAAACAATAACTTAGACCAATGGGCATGTTCTTTTTATATTTAAAAAACACAAAAAAAGAATCTGTAACGGGGCTACACATTAATTTTTTCTATTTCTTAAATAAAAAAATAACTGCGCCTCTTGGTCTAATTCATTGTTTCCTTTTTACTAATTCAAGTTGCTAGTGATATTTATTTCAACATAACAAATTCAGTTCTTCTATTATTTTGCCTTCCCCAATCTGTATCATTAGAATCAATTGGTTTCGTTTCTCCAAATCCTTTATAACTTAATCGGCTAGCCGATATTCCATTTTTTATTAAAAAATCTTGTACAGCTTTTGCTCGATTAGATGAAAGAACTAAATTATTTTCGTCTGAACCTACATTATCAGTATGTCCATTAATTTGAATTTTTAGTGTACTATTATTTTGCAATAATCTAAGCAATTGATTTAACTCAAATTGTGATTCTTGTTTTAAAGCGGCGGAGCCTGTTTCAAATAATACATTTCTTAAAACAATAGGAGGTGAGGTAGGAGTTGTTTCAGTAGGAGTGCTTGCTACAGGTTTATCTTTAATAGGTTGAAGTCCAATTTTTAATAAAAAAGGATTCTCTAAGCTTCTTGTTTTTTCTAAAGAAAAATTTTCAGAATGAAATAAATATTTCTCTTTAGAGATATTCAAAGCATAATTTTTTCCCATAGGAAGACATACCAAAAACTCTCCGTCATTATCTGTAAAAGAAGAAGCATAAGTTTCTCCTGAATTTAAATCAATAAAATCTACATTGGCTGAAAGCTTCTTTTTCGTTTCAATATCAAATACATAAGCTTGAACATAAGTAACAGGTTGAGGTCGAGCCTCTGGATATAATTCAAAACTATATAAATCAATTTGTCCTCCCTTATCGCTCGTTTTAAATGCAGACTCTCCTTCTTTAAAATCTTTAATGTCACTTGCAAAATATGCCGTTTTTCCATCAAGGCTTAAAACCATTGCACCTTCACTAGCTTCTGTATTAATTGGATAACCTATGTTTTTAGGCGTAAACCATTCTTCTTTATTTTTTCTTCGAGCAAAAAACAAATCACTTTCTCCCATACCGAGATGACCATCTGACATAAAATAAAGTGTTTGATTATCTTGATGAATAAATGGCGATTCATCGTTATCTGGAGAATTGATTGGTTGTCCTAAGTTTTGAGGCGCTCCCCATTTCCCATCACTTTGTCTATGACTCACCCAAATATCTTTTCCACCTTGTCCTCCTTTTCTATTGCTTGTAAAATATAATGATTTTCCGTCGGATGAAATAGAAGGTTGAGATTCCCATGCTCTAGAGTTGATAGGTGTTCCGATATTTGCAGGAGGTGTCCATCTTCCATCTCTAACTTCTGAATAATATAAATCGCAATTACCATATCCATCCTTACGGTTACATCCTGTAAATACAATGAATTTCCCATCGGCTGAAATACTTTGAGCACCTTCATTAAGCTCTGTATTAATTCCATTTAGTGCAACTCCTTTTTGCCAAACACCTTCTTTTTTGGTACTCATCATAAAATCTTCCTGACCATATCTTCTTGCAGTATATATTAATGTTTCTCCGTCAGCAGTTAATGCGGGAAGATACTCTGACTCATTCGTATTTATATTTTCTCCTAAACTTTTTGGCTCGTAAGGAACAGGGTTGGCGTAAGCTTTTTTCATAAAAGCTGTCGTTAACAAATGCTTCTCTGCTTTCTTTTTAAGATTTTCACTCTTAGGAGTAGAATCTAAATATTCTTGAAAATGCCCTAAACTCTCATCAAATTTTTTCAAGTACTTCTCTGTTACTGCCAGTCGATACATAACTTTCTTTTGGTAGAGAGGATCTATTTTAAGTACTTTTTCAAATCCTTTTTCTGCCTCTATATAATTTCGGGTATCATAATGAGCGGCGGCTAATTGAATTTGAGCATCAATAAATCGAGGTTCTTTTTTGAGAATTTTCTCAAATTCTTTGATTGCTTTATCACTTTGTCTCGCCTGAGCATATTTTTTACCTTTTTTATATCCTTCTATTAATTTTTTTGATGCCGTTTTTATAGTAATATACTTTTTGCCTTGAGTAGCAGGTTGTGCTGTACTACATTGCATTATCAAACAACAAAAGAATAAACATAGTAACTTATTAATCATAATTCTATAACATTTACTTGCCTATAAACGTGTAACCCACCTAGGCAATTGCTTAGGTGGGTTACATGTTTTATTTATTAAAAAGAAAATAACATTTCTCTTATCTATAAGTTTTGAAATTATTAAATAATCTAGTCTGGTTCAAATCCTAGAATAATATTGAATTGACCAAATTCTTGCCATTTCGCACCAGCTGGTATATTCTCTTTATCAAATCCTAGACCATAGTCAAATCCAAGTGTACCAAACATTGGTAAGAATACTCTTAAACCAACTCCCGCTGAACGTTTTACATCAAATGGATTAAAGTCTTTAAATCGTCCCCATGTATTTCCTCCTTGAACAAATCCTAATACATATATAGTAGAACTTGGATTCAAAGAAATAGGATAACGTAACTCTACTGTAAGTTTATCAAATACAGATGCTCCACCATTATTACTCTCAGGTAAATCTGTTACCTCATATCCTCTTAATGAAATAATATCATTTCCTAATAATCCGAATTGTTGCCCTGCAAGACCATCTCCTCCTACTACAAATCTTTCAAATGGTGATAATCCAATATTGCTATCATAGAAACCAAGCATTCCGATTTTGATAGATGATTTTAATATTAAATTTCCAACAATAGGTGTGTACCATTCTGCATCAAATCTCCATTTGTGATATTCTAACCATTTGAATCGGTTTGCATTTTCTATACTTACTATTTCATCATCTGTTAACCCTGCTCTTTCAACTTCTGATAATTTGAAGAAATCATCCTTTTTAAATAAAGAATATGGAGGTGTTATAGATACTGCTAAAGAAACTTTAGAACCTGTTTTAGGGAAAATAGGATCAACTACTGTAGTTCTAGCCAATGTTCCTTTTAAACTAAAGTTTCTAAAATTACCATCTGTAAGTAAAGAACCATCTTGCAATCTAAAGTCTCCTCGATTCCATTGGTTCAATGCTAAATTTTGAAGATTAATAGATCCACTTAATACAAAGTTATCATCAGGTACTTTTAATCGAGTTCCTAAACCTACAGAGAAATTAGTAATTCCTAAACTATTGAAACTTGCACTACTTGCATCTAATCCATTTGTCAATCGAGTATAATATCCAGCTACTGTAAATGAGGTTGGTTTTTTTCCTCCTAACCATGGTTCAGTAAATGATGCATTATAAGATTGATAAAAACGTCCATTTGTTTGTGCTCTTAATGAAAGTCGTTGACCATCTCCTTGAGGTAGTGGACTCCAAGATTCTCTATTAAATATATTTCTAACAGAAAAATTATTAAATGAAACTCCCAAAGTACCTATCACTCCTCGACCTGCTCCTCCCCAACCTGCTGAAAGCTCTAACTGATCTGATGGTTTTTCTTCTACTGTATATTCAATATTAACTGTTCCTCTTTGAGGATTTACAGGTGTATTTATTGACATTGATTCAGGATTGAAATATCCTAAATTAATTATCTCTCTCTGTGAACGAATAATTTGAGAACGACTAAATTTTTCTCCTGGTCGAGTTCGAAGTTCTCTTCGTATTACATGCTCATGTGTTCTATCATTTCCTGCAATCGTAACTTTATCAATAGTTGCTTGCGGTCCTTCAAAAATTCTAATTTCTAAATCAATAGAATCATTATCAATAGAAACTTCAATAGGATCTACACGGAAAAATAAATATCCGTTATCCATATATAGTGTCGTAATATCTCTTCCATCTTGACTGAAACTCAAACGAGTTTCTAATAGTTCTTGATTATAAACTTGTCCACTCTCAATTCCTAATACATCAGCCAAAGTTTTAGTTGGATATATCGTATTTCCTTTCCAAGCTATATCTCTAAAAAAGTATCGATTCCCTTCCTCTACATTAACTTGTACTTGTAATCGTCCATCATCTTGTCTCCAAATACTATCTCCTGTAACACGAGCATCTCTAAAACCAATTGTATTATAGTATGCAACAATATTTTCTTTATCAAGCTCATAATCATCTTCGATGAATTTAGATGAAGAGAAAATTCGTCTTCTCTCTTTTGTATCCTTCATCAATTTTCTCAACTTTCTAGACTTCACCGTTTCATTTCCTTTGAAAGAAATGTCTTGGATTTTTACCCGTTCCTTTTTATCAATATCAAAAACCAATCGAACTGAATTGACATTTACATCATCTACTATTTCTTCTACTTTAACTGTCGCATCTAAATATCCTTTTCCTTCAAAAAAATTTTTAATACCATTTACAGAATTGGTTTTAATATTTTCAGTAATGATTCCTCCTTTAAGAAGGTACTTGTTCACTTCTCCATTTAGATCATCATGATATTTTTTCTTTGTGTTTTTATACGAATAGCGAGAAAGACGAGGACGTTCTTTAACTGCTATCTCCAACATGATAATATCACCAATCGTTTTAGTCTGATAAATTTGAACATCAGTAAACAATCTTAATTTCCAAAGTGCTTTAATTGCCTTTGAAATATCATATCCACCAACACCTATTCTTATTTTATCTCCCACCTTAAGACCTGCTATAGATTTAAGTGCATTTTCATCACTATGATTTGCACCAACTACAGTTATGCCTCCTATCTCATATTCCTTCCGCTCAGAGTAATCAATATTGGGAATTGAATCTACTGTAATTTGCGCTAAACCAGTACTAGTTACAAAGAGAAGAAAAACTAGAAAGGGTAAAATATTTTTTAAATTCATTTTTTTATTCTGTTATATTTTCTCAAAAGAAAATGTAAATACATCTTATTGTTTAAGTTCTGATCCTAATAACGATGTATTATTTTTTTTAGTTGGTATATTTTTACCAAAAATTTATATAAATGTCTCTGTAATTACTTTGCCTTGGAGGATATTGTTTTTTCAAGGTATATTTAGACTATTTGTTCACTAGTCTTTCCGAATCTTCTTTCTCGATTTTGAAAATCAATAATTGCCTCATATAAATGCTGCTTTCTGAAATCTGGCCAAAATATCGGAAAGAATCTTAATTCTGAATATGCAATTTGCCAAAGCAAGAAATTACTAATCCTTTGTTCTCCACTTGTTCTAATTAATAATTCTGGATCAGGTATTCCTGCGGTACTTAATGAATTAGAAAATAACTCCTCATCAATTTCGCTAGGATCTAATTTATTTTCTTTTGCAGCTTGCGCTAATTTTTTTGATGCTTCTAAAATTTCCCACTTTGCACTATAATTCAACGCCAATACTAATGTCATTCGAGTATGATGTTTGGTTTTTTCAATACCTTCCATCAAAGCGTCATAAGTCGCTTTAGGTAATTTACTCAAATCACCAATTGCTTGTAATCGAATATTATTTTTTGTCAAAGTTGATAATTCCTTTCGAACAGTTTCAATCAACAATCTCATCAAAGCACTTACCTCCGTTTGAGGTCGACTCCAATTTTCAGTAGAGAATGCATATAAGGTCAAATACTTTACGCCTAATTCTGCTGCGGCTTCTGTCGTTTCTCTTACTGCTTTCACTCCATTTCTATGTCCAAAAACTCTTAACTTCCCTTTTTGTTTCGCCCAACGTCCATTACCGTCCATGATCACGGCTATGTGTTCTGGTAACTTCGTTAAATCAATATTAGATTTTAAATCAGACATTTTTATTTTATGGCATTTGAAAAAATTCACGCAAAGGTAAAAAAACTATACGAATTTTTCTCCGTACAATCTGTTGAAAGCTATTAGATTGTTTTTTCTAAATCAAAGTGTTACATATATTTTTTATTACAAATTGAGTTAGTACTTTTTTAGAAAAAATCATCATCAATAATAATTTTTATTTTAACCACTTAGTGACTCATCTTTTCATTATTTGTCTTTAAGTATGAGTACATAATTATCGTTAATCATACTTTTAGAAAAATGAGATAATTTCACCTAAAAAACAGAATATGAAATTTCAAGATTTCCCCTACCAAAGACCTGAATTAGATAGTTTTGTGAAAAATTTCGAAAACCTATTAAGTGCATTTGAGCATGCTACTTCACTTGCAGAACAAGATGACCTTTTTGAAAAAATAAATGTAATGCGGGATGATTTTTCTTCTATGAATAATCTTTGCCGCATTCGACATAGCATAGATACTCGTGATGAATTTTATGAAAAAGAAAATACCTTTTTCGATGAAAACTCACCTACTTATACTGCGCTCAATAATCGTTTCTATCAGTTGATATTAAATTCAAAATTTAGAACTGAATTAGAAAATAAATGGGGCAGTCAACTTTTCACCATTGCAGATTTAAGTTTAAAAACTTTTGAACCTTCTATTTTAGAAGACTTGCAAAAGGAAAATAAGTTGGTAAGTGATTATATGAAAATTAAGGCAACAGCCAAGATTGAATTTGAAGGAAAAGAGTATAATCTTTCTTCGATTATTCCATTAGAAACATCTAAGGATCGAAATACTAGAAAAGCTGCCGCCAAAGCAAAGTGGAATTTCTTTGAAAAGAATGCTGAAAATTTTGAAGAAATATTTGACCAACAAGTCAAAGTCAGACATGAAATTGCTAAAAAATTAGGTTATAAAAATTTTATTGACTTAGGTTATGCAAGAATGCTACGTTCAGATTATAACGCAGAAATGGTTGCTAATTTTCGAGAGCAAATTCTGACTCATGTAGTTCCTATTGCGACAGAACTCTATAAGCGTCAGAAAGAGAGATTAGGTTTTGAAAAATTAGAATACTATGATACAAGTTTTCGATTTGCGTCAGGTAATCCAAAACCGCATGGTTCTCCTAGTTGGATTCTAAATCATGCTAGTAAAATGTATAGTGACTTGTCAGCTGAAACAAAAGAGTTTTTTGATTTTATGCGTGATAATGAATTAATGGATTTAGTGAATAAAGAAGGAAAAGCAACTGGAGGTTACTGTTCATTTATTGGAAAATATAAAGCTCCTTATATCTTTTCTAATTTCAATGGTACGAGTGGCGACATTGATGTTTTAACTCATGAAGCGGGGCATGCTTTTCAAGTTTATTCGAGTCGTGAAATTGGATTAGATGAATACAATTGGCCTACCTACGAAGCTTGTGAAATTCATTCTATGAGTATGGAATTTTTCACATATCCTTGGATGCATTTATTTTTTGAAGAAGAAACTGATAAGTATAAATTCGCTCATTTAGCAGGAGCAATTAAATTTTTACCTTATGGAGTAGCAGTTGATGAATTTCAACATTACGTTTATGAAAATCCAGAAGCTACTCCAAAAGAAAGAAATCAAGCTTGGAAAAGTATTGAGAAAAAATATTTGCCACATGTAGATTATGGCGATAATGAATTTTTAGCGAATGGTGGATTTTGGCAAAAACAAGGACATATTTTCTCTACGCCTTTTTATTATATCGACTACACGTTAGCTCAAGTTTGTGCATTTCAATTTTGGAAAAAAGATCAAGAAGATCATGCGACAGCATGGAATGATTATGTACGACTCTGCAAAGCTGGAGGAAGTCAATCATTTTTGGAACTTGTTAAGCTGGCAAATTTGATGTCACCTTTTGAAGAAGGATGCGTACAAAATGTAACTGATATTATCAAAAATTGGTTAGACTCAATAGATGATTCCAAATTTTAAAGACATTAAGTACTAGGACATAAATATGCTTAGAATTATGATGAGATTATTTTTTCGTTAGTTTTTTCAAAAAAATCTAGCGGAAAAAGAAATCACCATAAATAAAGATATTTGTGTCCTAGTACTTCTATCTGTTTTAGGTATATGTAAAAATGGTAGAATTTATCTACTTTTGTATAACTAACTAGTAAACTGATAGAATAAATATCCCGTGCGACATGTATGATATTATATTAAGCTTTATTACTGCATTCACCTTAACCTACTTTGCAATTCCTTCTATAATTCATGTAGCGAAGGTTAAGAATCTTTGCGATGAGCCAGGAGAAAGACGTGCACATACTGTTACGACTCCGTCTTTGGGTGGAATTGCTATTTTTGCAGGAATGATTTTTTCGATAGTCCTTTGGACACCTTTCCATATTTTTAATGACCTTCAATATATTCTTTGTGCATTTATCATCATTTTCTTAATTGGAGCTAAAGATGATATTGTTCCTATTTCTCCAAAAATGAAATTAGCAGGAGAATTATTTGCGGCAGGTATTATTGTTTGGAAATCAAATGTAAAACTAACAAGTCTCTATGGCGTATTTGGAGTTTATGATATGCCAGAGTATGTTGCGATTCCGCTTTCTATATTTACCATTATTGTAATTATTAATGCTTTTAATTTAATTGATGGAATTAATGGTTTATCTGGAAGTATCGGAACATTAATAGCAGGCGTATTAGGAGCTTGGTTTTATTTGATAGATGAGATTGGTTTAGCATTAGTAGCCTTTGCATTAACAGGTGCGTTGATTGCTTTCTTAAAATATAATTTCACTCCAGCTAAAATTTTTATGGGAGACACAGGATCTCTTTTAGTTGGATTGGTGAGTTCTATTCTAATTTTAAAATTTATTGAATTTCATGACCCAGCATTGATTACTCCAGATAAAGCAAAGTATGCTTTCGATGCTGTACCTGCTGTTGCAATTGGAATTTTAATCTTACCTCTTTTTGATACACTTCGTGTTTTCACTATGCGGATGATAAAAGGAAAATCTCCATTTAATCCTGACCGTACACATATTCATCACTTGCTTTTAGATTTTGGTTTTTCCCACATGCAAGCAACTGGAGTATTGGTACTGACTAATATTGGATTTATCTTTTTAGTATTTTATCTTCAGCATATCGGTTTACATAATCTTTTATTTGTAGTAATAGGTTTAGCTATAATTTTATCCGCTGGATTAAATTATATCGTCGCTCGAAAAAAAAGAAAAATCGCTAACGCTGCATCTTAATTTGTGTCCATTCTGATTTTCTAAATTAAATTTTCTTACTTTTCGTTTTTTATTCGCATTCCTTAACCACCTGTCGGTGGGTATTTTATTTTAAAAAATAAAAATGAATTTCATCTTAGTTTTTATTGGTGGAGGCTTAGGCAGTATTTGCCGATTTGGTATTTCTGTTTTATTAAAAAATCAGGGGTACACTTTTCCTTTAGCTACATTTATTGCAAATGCTTTGAGTTGTATAGTATTGGGTGCATTGGTCGGTTGGACGATGAAAAATGGAAATGCATCAGATGTCCAAAAGTATTTATTGATGACTGGATTTTGTGGTGGGTTTAGTACTTTTTCAACTTTTACGAATGAGACTTTTCAACTTTTCCAAAGTGGGAATTTGATGTATGCTTTTGGAAATATATTGTTGAGTTTGGTGGTTTGTTTGGTTTGTATTTTTATTGGGATGAAATCTAGTGGAGGAATTTAATTACAAAAAAAGCGACTCCAATAAAAATCAGAGTCGCCCATTTATTTATCTTTGATAAAAAATCAATTCATCAATTCCACCTGAATATTCAAACTCACCTCACTATTCAATTCCACAACTTCTCCCTCCACTCCGCTCGCTGCATTCAAAGTCGTCGCTAAAGTCTCCGTACAAATATATTCAGCAAATTGCTCCAACGCAGGACGAATCGCTTCATGATTTTCCAACGTCACCGCAATCTTATCAGTAACATTAAAGTCACGCGTCTTACGGATATTTTGAATTCGATTGACTAATTCTCTAGCAGTTCCTTCAGCTAATAAAATATCTGTAACAGTAACATCTAAAGCAACTGTCAACGCTCCATCACTCGCTACTGTCCAACCTGGAATATCATCCGAAGTAATTTCGAAATCTTCCAAAGTCAATTCATAAGATTCGTCACCAACATTCAATTGATAGCTATTTGTTTTTTCGATAGCTGCAATATCATCTTGATTAAAAGCTCCGATTGCTGCTGCTGCCGCTTTCATATTTTTACCTAACTTACGACCCAACGTTTTGAAATTCGGTTTGATTTTCTTTTTGATAAATCCAGTTGTATCTGTCAAATATTCTATCTCTTTGACATTCACCTCTGAAAGAATCAAATCATTTACCGCTTCTACTTGCGCTTGGAATTCACTATTTAAAACAGGCAATAATATTTTTTGTAATGGCTGACGTACTCTATGATTTTCTTTTTTACGAATAGATAAAACCAAAGAAGAAATTCTTTGTGCATAATCCATTCTTTGTTCTAAAGCTAAGTCAATAAATTCTTCTTCGACTTTAGTTAAGTAGGTCAAATGTACTGACTCATGCTTCAATGGAGTATCATTTGCAATTGCCTTTTCACGAATTGGATCTGACAATCTTTTATACAACCACTCCGAAAAGAATGGCGCAACAGGTGCCATCAACTGCGAAACCACCATCATACATTGATACAAAGTTTCGTAAGCTGCCTGCTTGTCTGAATTAGATTCACTTTTCCAAAAACGACGACGACACAATCTCACATACCAATTAGATAAATCATTTAAAACAAAATCTTCAATCTCCCGACATGCTTTAGTCATTTCATAATCATCCATCGAATCTGTATAAGATTTCACTAATGAATTTAATTTTGAAATAATCCACTTATCAATTTCAGGTCTATCTGACATTGGAGTCACATTCATTTCATCTTGCTCAAAACCATCAATGTTAGCATAAGTTGCAAAGAAATTATAAGTGTTGAATAATGTCCCGAAAAACTTTTTACGTTTTTCATCTACACCATCACTATCATATTTCAAATTATCCCAAGGATTTGAATTTGAAATCATATACCAACGATTTGCATCTGCTCCAAACTTTCCAATTGCTTCAAATGGGTCAACTGCATTACCTTTAGATTTAGACATTTTAATTCCATTCTTATCTAAAACTAAACCATTAGAAACTACATTCTTATAAGCTACAGAATCAAATACCATTGTTCCTATCGCATGTAATGTATAGAACCATCCACGAGTTTGGTCAACTCCTTCTGCAATAAAATCAGCAGGGAAATTACGTTCAAATTTTTCTTTATTCTCAAATGGATAATGCCATTGCGCATAAGGCATCGAACCTGAATCAAACCAAACATCAATCAAATCTAATTCTCTCATCATCGGTTCTCCTTCAGCAGTTGCCAAAATAACTTCATCTATATAAGGTCTATGCAAATCTTTAGGGATAGTTTGATTTTTACCTAACACTTTATTTGCATGTTCGATTTCATTAGTCAATTCTTCGATAGAAGAAATACATTTTTGTTCATCGCCATTTGCAGTTCTCCATATCGGAAGTGGGATTCCCCAAAACCGAGAACGAGACAAATTCCAATCTTGTAAGTTCTCTAACCATTTTCCAAAACGACCTTCACCTGTCGAAGCAGGTTTCCAATTAATCGTTTTATTCAATTCAAACATTCGCTCTTTAACAGATGCTGCTTTGATAAACCAACTATCTAATGGATAGTACAATATTGGTTTATCCGTTCTCCAACAATGTGGATAGTTGTGTTCATATTTAGCAACATTGAATGCTTTATTTTCTGTTTTCAATTTTATTGCGATATCAATATCTACATTTTTATAATCAGGATCGTCTTTATAATTTTTCACATAACGTCCTGAAAACTCTCCAACAGTATCTTTGAATTTTCCTTGTTTATCGACTAAGGTCAATGCACCAATTCCATTTTGAACTCCAACCATTCTATCATCTGCACCAAATGAAGGAGCAGTATGTACGACACCTGTACCGTCTGAAGTTGTTACAAAATTTCCAAGGATAACTCGAAAAGCATCCGTCTTTCCTTGTAGTGGTTCAATCTCATTTCCATAATCCAACAATTGCTCATAACAGATACCTTCCATCAAAGCACCTTTGAAGGAATCACTCTGCCCAATAATATCAGGTTGATTTTTTGCACTAAACCATTTACCTACTAATGCTTCTGCTAACACTACACTTACGGGCAAGTCGGTGTAAGCATTTTTCATTTTTATTTTTACATAATCTATTTTTCCTCCCGCAGTCAAAGCAGTATTCGAAGGCAACGTCCAAGGAGTTGTTGTCCATGCTATGATTCGAACATCTTCATTTTCATTCTCAAAAAGGAAATTAGATTTTTTATCTTTTTTCACTTTAAACATTGCTACCGCAGATGTATCTTTTACATCTTTGTAACAACCAGGCATATTTAATTCTGCTGTACTCAATCCTGTTCCTGCCGCAGGAGAATAAGGTTGTACAGAAAGACCTTTATACAATAAATCTTTTTTATACAATTGATTCAACAACCACCAAACAGATTCGATATATTCATTTTCATAAGTCACATAAGGATTATCTAAATCTACCCAATAGCCCATCTTACGAGTAATGTCATCCCACATATCTTTGTACCGCATTACAGTTTTTCGACATTCTGCATTATAGTCCTCAACAGATATTTTAGTTCCAATATCTTCTTTTGTGATTCCTAATTCTTTTTCAACAGCTAACTCAATCGGCAAACCGTGTGTATCCCAACCACCTTTTCGTTCTACTCTTTTTCCTTTTAAAGTGTGGTAACGACATACCAAATCTTTAATCGCCCGAGCCATAACGTGGTGGATTCCAGGTTTTCCATTTGCCGAAGGCGGACCTTCATAGAAAACATAACTATTATCTACATCTCTCTGTTCGATACTTTTTTGAAAGATTTTATTCTCATTCCAAAAGGCAAGTATCTCTTGGTCGATTTCGGGAAGGTTAAGTGATTTGACCTTACGGTATTTTTCGTTTGACATATTTATTTTTATAGGTTTATCTTTGTTAACAACAGCAGATTTTTTTTCGGAAGAAACACTTCTTTGTACGTTTTCAAACGTTGAGATGTTTTTTATAGGAGGATTGTTTTCTATGTTTTCTTTTGCTCCAATAAGTTTAAGTTTAAGTCCTTCACTAAAATCATCTTCACAAATTAAAGATGTAATAATTTCATATAGCAAGTTTTTATCAACTCTATTGTCAGCAATATCTACAGATATATTTTCCATCTCAATAATAAACCTAGAGGTAAAAATTCCTAGTCCATTAATCTCAAGAAAAAAAGCTCCTAATGCTATCGATGTTCTCTTATTACCATCGTTAAATCCATGAGTTTTATTAACTGAATAAACTAAATGAGTAAGTTTATCCTGAATTTCAGGATAGTATAAATCATTCTGAACATGTTCAAGAATACTCTCAAGTAAACCAATATCTTTGAAGCCATGAATCCCTCCAGATTTATCAATTATTGCATCATGCGTTTTTATCGCATATTCTAGATTCAAATAATGAAATGGCATATTATCTATCTTTTAATCGTTTAAATACTTCTATATTTTCATCAATTTGATCTTGTAAAGATTTGCTTTTTTCTCCCAAGAATTTCTCAAATTCTTCCGCAGAAAGAGGATTAATATATTTTTGTAATTTGGCATGAAGTGCGTCCCTAAAAACTAAATCTCGACTTGCCATTGCTACTCTAGCTTTTTCAATTAATGGTTGATAAATTGCTTCTGTTGAAGCCTCAAATTCTTTAAATAAGTTCTTTCCTTCATTCAAGGATAATTTTTTATTTCCTTTTCTTTCAAAAACTCTTTTCAAAAAATTTGCAAACCCATTTTCGTAACTAGAAATTAAGTCCAAAATTTCTGAATACATTGTATCTCTAACAACCTCTTTTTTATGCAATTTTAAAATTTGCTTATACTCTGTAGCCTTCTCTTTAAAAATGCTTAAATACACAAGATTAGTAAAAATTCCATATTTTAATTTTCCTGGTTTAATATAATAATCCAATGCATTTGTAAATGCCTTTCGATAATTATATTCTCTTAGTGAACTTTCTAAAAATGTACTATCCTGTTGATTAATATATTTAGTGCTTCCTCCAATCTTCTGATTTAATATATCTAAAACTATGTCTAAAAGAAAACTTCTAAGTTCCTTAGCAGGTTGACTTTCGGTTAACAACATCCCTATATTTAAAAAAGCTTTAAATGAAAATACTCCTAGAACTGAAGTTTTTTGAAGGTAGTCGGGCATGGTAGCGACATTCATGTCGTTACCATACGCTAACTTGAACTCTTTCAATGTATTATACATTAAAACTAAATAACCACTATCATTTAATTCATCTGAAAAATTTTCAATATATCTTTCAATCGTTCGTTCATCAACTTCATAGTATATTGAAACCTGTTTCTTAGTAAAAAGTAATTGATCTTTAAATCTAACTCCTTTCAAGTCAAGTTGGTTTTCAATTTCAGAAAGAGCAACATTGTTATTAAGAATATTTTGTCGATGAATACTATTTGTTGTAAGATCCTTTGACATATGTTTTTTTTTACAAAGATATTAATATTATGAGAGTCTTGTAATTTAATGAAGAACTCTATGCTTCTCTAATTTTTTTTTAAATAAGTATGTATAAAAACAAAAAGCTCCAACAGTTACAACCTGTTGGAGCTTTTTGAATCAAATAAAAAAGAAGCACCTCACAGATTGTATCGTAATCCACGAATGATAATGATGCTAATTATTATATTTGAGCTAAATTTCATCTGAATATTTTTCTTTATTTGTAATTCTGCTCAAAAGTAGCAGAATTTTTGCTTAAAATCAAGGAGGGCTTTTTTTCAATTAAAAAAGCCAATCAATCTAACTACTAAAAACTAACTTTATGGATTTACATTGGGGCATTGATTTAGGTGGTACAAAAATCGAAGGTGTCGTGCTTGAAGGAGCGGATAACCCTAGACCTTTAAAACGATTACGAGTTCCTACCGAAAGAGATAAAGGATATCAACATATATTAGGTCAAATTTCTAAATTATTAGAAGTACTAATTGCAGAGACAGGTGTCAAACCTGATCAACTTGGTGTAGCTATGCCTGGCGTTTTAGATCCAATTCTACAAACGGTAAAAAATTCTAACACTATAGTTATGAATGGAATGCCTTTTAAAAAAGATTTGGAGCAACTCCTCAATTTACCAATTGTCGTTGCCAATGATGCTAATTGTTTCGCAGTAGCTGAAGCAAATATGGGAGTGGTCAAAGAAAGAGTTCCTGATGCAAAAAGTGTTTTTGGAGTTATTATGGGTTCAGGTGTCGGTGGCGGAATTGTCATCAATGGAAAACCTCTAACTGGTCGCCAAGGTATCGCAGGTGAATGGGGACATAATTTTTTACATGAATCTGGAGGTCTATGTTATTGTGGAAAAACGGGTTGTGTAGAAACTGTTATTTCTGGAAAATCTCTTGAACGATTTTATTATGAAACTTCTGGCGAAAAACTTTTACTAGAAAATATTGTTGAAAATCACCTTGAAGGGAATGACGAAGCTGCAACCAAAACAATCAATCGGTTGATTAAGTTTTTTGGAAAAGGTATTGCCAATGTGATAAATATTTTAGATCCTGACGCAATCGTTTTAGGTGGAGGTGTTGGTAATATTGATTTGCTATATACTGAAGGTGTTGAAGAAGTAAAAAAACATGTTTTCAATAATCGGTTTGATTCTGTATTTTTAAAACCGAAATTGGGAGATAGTGCAGGAGTATTTGGTGCGGCGTTGTTGTAATATAATTAGTGTGTAGCTTAGATGATAATTTGGCTTTCGCCAAATTATTTTTCAACGCAGAGGTGCAGAGGCGCAGAGCTTTTTTAATTTTTCTTCGAAAAATTTCTCTGCGCCTCTCCGTCTCTGCGTTGAAAAATTCATCGCTATATGTATTTTTTAAAATAAAAAACAAAAATGACTCGAAGAGTCAACTTACGTACATACCATGTTACAAACCAAAGATTTAAAATTTTCCTACGACGGAAAAACATTGTTAGATTTTCCTAATATCAATTGTCAAAAAGGAGAACAATGGTTACTCCTTGGACAATCGGGAAGTGGAAAAACTACACTCTTACATTTATTAGGTGGACTCCGAAAACCTAAAAATGGCGATGTCATTATTAATGGAAAAAATATTCGCCAACTCTCCTCTTCTTCTCTTGATACTTTTCGTGGAAAAAATATTGGAATCGTTTTTCAAAAACCGCACTTCGTTAGAGCATTGACGGTGAAGGAAAATTTATTATTGGCTCAAGAGTTAGCTGGTGAAAAAAAAGATAGTAATCATATCGTTTCGCTTTTAGAAAAACTTAATATTGGTCATAAGCTAAATTCCAAAACAGATAATCTTAGTGAAGGTGAAAAGCAGAGAGTGGCAATTGCTCGTGCATTGGTCAATCGACCAACCGTGATTCTAGCAGATGAACCGACTTCTGCGTTGGATGATAAAAATTGTCAAGAGGTTATTGAGTTGTTAGAAACTCAATCGAAGGAAGCCAACGCAACTCTACTCATCGTTACTCATGATGGCCGATTAAAAAATTTAGTGAAAAACCAAATACAATTATAGGTATCGACTGTCGTCGATATTTTGTAAATAAAAATTATGAACATCTTTAAATTAGCATGGAAAAATTTAACGAACAAACCACTCAATATGCTTTTGAGCTTGGTGCTCTTTGCTTTGGGCGTTGGAATGATTTCGTTGATTTTTTTAATAGAAAAACAAGTTCAAGATAAGTTTGATAAAAACTTAGCAGACATTTCTATGGTGATTGGAGCAAAGGGAAGTCCTTTGCAAATGATACTTTGTAATATGTATCATGTTGATGACCCTACGGGAAATATTTCGATTGGCGAGGTTAAGGCTTTTATGAATCCTAAACATCCATTGATTGAAAAAGCAGTTCCTTTATCATTAGGTGATAGTTATTTAGGTTTTAGAATTGTTGGAACGACAACTGATTATCCAGATTTGTATGAGGTGAAAATTGGCGAAGGAAAACTTTGGAGTAATAATTTTGAAGTAACTATCGGAGCAGATGTCGCTCGAATCGCTAACTTAAAAATAGGAAGTACTTTTCACAGTACTCACGGATTTTTGAGTGATGGAATGAATGGACATGAGCACGGAGAATTCAAAGTCGTTGGTATTTTCGAATCTTCAAATTCTGTAATTGACCAATTAATTTTATCTACAACTCAAAGTATTTGGGAAGTGCATGAACATGAAGAAGGAACTCCTGCAACTGAAGAAACTCCTACAGATGATCACGAAGGACATAACCATGATGACCACGACCACGCTCACCATGACCACAATCATGACCATGGACCTGCTGCCCCACAAAAACCTCTAGTCGAAGAAGTTGATAAAGAAATTACTGCATTGCTTATTAAGATGAGAGCATCTTCTAAGAAGAGTTTTCAAGCATTAAATATGGTAAGAGGAATTAATGATAATACTGAAGTGTTGGCAGCCTCACCTGCAATCGAGTTGAACAAGTTGTATGATAATATGAGTTTAGGCGAAAGCTTTTTGAGAAATATTGCGATGTTGATTGTCTTAGTTTCTGGGTTAAGTATTTTTATTTCATTGTTCAGTTCGTTGCGAGATAGAAAATATGAATTGGCATTAATGCGAGTGATGGGAGCATCTCCTGCGAAGCTTTTCTTTTTGATAATTTTGGAAGGATTACTTTTAGCAATTTTGGGATATATCATTGGAATTGCATTAAGTCATTTTGGAATGATGATTTTTGGAGGGCAAATGCAAGACAAATATCATTATGCATTTTCAGCGTCTCAATTTTTACGAGAAGAATTTTATTTATTTTTTGGAGCTTTATTTATAGGATTTTTGGCAGCGGTCATTCCTGCTGTCCAAGCATTTAGAACTGATATTTCTCAAACTTTAACAGAGTCTTAAAAGACTTAGTTAAAAGGAATACGTTATCTTTGTGTAACAAGTAAGAATTAGAAGAAAGAAAAGAAAAAATTATGAAAAAAATAATCATTGCATTTATAGGTCTATTTTTGTTGAGTTCAATTACTAATGAGAGTTTTGCTCAACCAACAGTTAAATCGCCAACTGAAGTTTCTAATGCTGCTAAGACATGGAAGACTTTAAGTAAAATTACTTTCAAAAAAGAGATGGATGAAATCATGGGTTTCAAAGTTGACAAACCTGTATTTAGCAAAGAAGTAAAAGCACTTGAAAATCAAGTTATCGAAATCAAAGGTTATATCATTCCTGTTGAAGGATATAAAAATCATAAAGAATTTGTCTTCTCTGCATTCCCTTATAATATGTGTTTCTTTTGTGGAGGCGCAGGACCTGAAACAGTTATGGAAGTGGAAGCTTCTGAAGCGGTAAAGTATACTGCTGAACCAGTAACGCTTAGAGGAAAATTAAAAACTAATGGTGATGACATCAACCGATTAATTTATTTATTGGAAGATGCGGTATTAGTTAAAGAATAGAATTATCGTTTTTTAAAATATCATAATAACCCTGAAAGTGCTTAGCACTTTCAGGGTTTCTTTTTTATAAAAAAGA
>JALZVK010000220.1 GCA_023301005.1 Saprospiraceae bacterium
AGAATCATATTTAAAATAAAAACAATCTTAGCTATTTTTTTCATTACTGAAATTGTTTCATTAACCTTGTTACAGAGTTGTAATAGGCTTATTTTTATATTTGTAAAACAAGCAATCGCTATATTTGTGACAACATAAATCATTATCCCCTTTTGGTTTATATTTGATTTTTCACATATCTCCTATCAATAATTTTAAAAAGATATAAATAAGAATCTATCCCTAGATTTTATATCCCTCCTTTTTTATTTCGTCTCCCCATTTGATTTTCTAAAAAGAACCTGATACGCAAGTATCAAAAAAAGTTTATTGAGCATAAAATAATTTATTATCAAATCCACAACATCATGATTCAAGTCTTACACACATTTAAGAAAAAAATCAACAAAGGATTTCTCTCAAGGGGGAGTATCCTTTCTGTCGTTTTCTTATGTTTAACGGCATTTGCTCTGACATCTTTCACAACAGGTGATTCAGAGCTTTCCAATTATTCCTATTTAGAAGAAGAAATTTGTGATTTCGAACTAACCATTAAAAATGTTGGCAATTGCCAAATAGAATTATATGAATGGTTATCAAGTGGAGACGTACATAAAGCAACTCTTCAATCAGGAGAAAGCTATACTGTTGCAACTCATGACGATGCAATGTGGCGAGTCACTAATGGAGATTGGAATAATCTCGTATTTGATGAAAGCATAGCCTTAAGTGGTTGTAATGACCAAACATGGGAAGTGAATCCGACGTATTGTGGATGTGAAACGGAACTACTTACTTATCAAGGTTCATGTGATGATCCATCTGATTGTCTATTTGCCAACGGAGTATCTTCGAGCTTTTCCAATGTATCAGGAGTCTGTCCCGCAAATGGTATAATGAACGCTTCTTGTTTAAATGATATCATCTGTATCTCAACTACTTATAATAGTTGGGAATTCTTTGTTACAGCACAAAGTGATGTTGAGTTTAAAAGAATAGATGCAGACTTATGGTATCCAACAGATGGTTCAAATGCAGGAGGAATGGGAAATTTATCTTCATGTCCGACTACATTTGAAGTTCTTGTAAAATTCTATTTAGATGGTGCGCTTCATTCTCAAGAAACTGTAACGATTTCAGAAAATCAAATCATTACAAAACAAATTGCACCAAGCTCATCTATAACAATAAATGCAGGAAGTACTTTGCATGTAACTATAGAAGGCGTACCAACATCTGCAGATTGTGATTTGTTGGAATTAGCTAGTTTAAAAGTTATAGGATGTGGAGAAGGTTCTTCAGGATGTATTGAACTTACTCCACCTTTAGATATTACAATAGGATGTACTGATTCAACGAATCCTTCTAATACAGGTTATCCTATTTCTTGTGGTGATGAAAATACAGCAGCTACTTATACTGATGAAGAAACTGGTGATTGCCCAAAAACAATCATAAGAACTTGGGAATATGAAACTCAACAATCAAGTATATGTACACCTAACACATTAGTAAGATATGATATGGATGGTTGCACCTCTTTTGGAGGTGATGGTTCAGCTCATGATTATAGTGAGTTTACTCCAGATTATCCTAGTAGTGGATCTTGTGTAAATGTAGATGCAAGTGGAGTATATCAAAATGATGGTCCACATTCATGTATTGCTGGACAAGGTGGTTCAACTGCTGCTGCTTGTTTTTCAGTAGGAGGATTGACTTCCTTTCAAAACAATAGTGATAAAGCAATACGTTTTGAAATTACTTTGAATCCGTCTGACGCGGGTCGTTTAACGGCATTGAAATTTTATGAATGGGCTCCTGATCATTTTACTCATTTAAGTGGAAATGTAGGAACAAATAATTATCCACAAGAATATGGAGTTAGAATATTGAAAGGAAATACTGAAATTTATAAACAAACAAATATTAATACAACCCAAAGTTGGTCTCAAGAAGCTTTTAGTTTTTTAAATAATCCTGACTTTGAAATTACTTCAACTACAACTTTCAAATTTGAATTATTGTCTTATAATCCTGTAGGTAATGGTGGTGGCATTTCAGCTTGGGATATAGATGATATCAGAATCGAAGGATGTTGTGGTTCTAATTCTACTCCAATTAATCTAACAGCAACTCAAATTATTACAATCAATGATGATGTTGCTCCTACAGTAAGTAATATACCTGCTAATATTACAGTAGAGTGTGATGAAAATCCTGATCTTTCTGACGAGCCAAACTTCTCAGATGATTGTGATAATAACTTGGATATTGATTTTTCTGAAAATATGATTCCAGGTCTTTGTGATGATAATTTCACAATGGAAAGAATTTGGACTGCAACAGATGATTGTGGTAATGTAAGAACTGCTACTCAAATGGTAACTTATGTAGATACCACTAAACCTAGTTTGCAAGCAGCTCCAGATGATATAGCAGTAGAGTGTGACGATGTACCTGCTCCTGCTAATTTGAACGCAACTGATAATTGCGATGATGATGTTTTGGTAACTTTTAATGAAAATAGAATTAATGGAACTTGCGATGACAACTACACTTTAGAGCGTATTTGGATTGCAACAGATAACTGTGGAAATACAAGACAACGAACTCAAACTATCACAGTAGCTGACCAAACACCTCCTGT
Source organism: Saprospiraceae bacterium (assembly GCA_023301005.1). Classification (GTDB taxonomy): domain Bacteria; phylum Bacteroidota; class Bacteroidia; order Chitinophagales; family Saprospiraceae; genus CAJQQY01. The sequence goes on from JALZVK010000220.1 coordinate 2,627, forward strand.
GTTTGCTAACTTACCTGATGTAACATTGGAATGTAGCGATAATCTTTCTGCTCCTAATCCAGTAGTTACTGATAATTGTGCTACTGATGTAGATGTTGTTTTAACTAATGAAACTACAACTGCGGGTTCTTGTACAGATAGTTACACTATTACAAGAACTTGGACAGCAACAGATAATTGTGGAAATGAATCTACATTAACTCAAGTTGCAACTATCGAAGATACAACTGCACCAAGTATCACAGCTCCTGCTGATGATACTGTTTTGTGTGATAATGTACCTACTCCAGCTAATGTTGGCGCAATTGATAATTGTGATGATAATGTAAATGTAACATTCGCCGAAGTACGAACTGATGGTGACTGTCCTTTTAATTATACTTTAACTCGAACTTGGACTGCTACAGATAACTGTGGAAATACTTCAAGTGATTCACAAGTAATCGAAGTTATAGATGGAAATGGTCCTGAAATTTTAGGCATGCCTCAAAGTATGACAGTAGAGTGTGATGAATTTCAACCTGCTCCAACTTTAAGTATCGTAGATGATTGTGATGCTAACGCAACTATTTCTTTAGATGAAGAAATGCAACTAGGTGTTTGTGATGATAACTATACAGTTATTCGAACTTGGACTGCTGTTGATGCTTGTGGAAATACGACTACTGCAATTCAAGTAGTTACAGTTACGGATACTAAATCTCCAGTATTGGAAGGTATACCTGCTGATATAACAGTTGAGTGTAGTGCAATTCCTGCACCTGCACAACCAACTGCTTCTGACAATTGTGATACTGATGTATTAATTGAGTTTACGGAAATGACTAATCCACTTTCACAAAATCCTTGTGGAACGGATAACTATAAGATTGTTCGTACTTGGAAAGCAACTGATAATTGTGGAAATACAGATATTCAACAACAAGAGATTATAGTTGAAGATACTACTAATCCTGTATTGGGTAATTTACCTGCTGATGAAGTAGTTGAGTGTGATGCAATTCCTGCACCTGCACAACCAACTGCAACTGATAATTGTGATACTGATGTTACAATTGATTTCTCTGAAACTTCTACCAAAACAAACAACGGAGAATGTTCAGATGATTCTTATGTTATCACTCGTACTTGGGTGGCAACAGATAACTGTGGAAACACAGATACTTATTCTCAAACAATAAATGTACAGGATACTACTAACCCTGAGTTGGTAAATGTACCTGCTAACATAACAATCAATACACTTCCTGCACCTGCACCTGCTACTAATGTATCAGGAACAGATAACTGCGATGGTAACGTTACTGTTACTTTCGAAGAAACGGTAGGTGAAGGTTGTTTATATGAAATAGTAAGAACTTGGACTGCTACAGATAACTGTGGCAATACTGATGTTCAATCTCAAACTATTACTGTGGAATTAGATCCACAAGCTGGAACATTAGATATTGATGATTCTTTAGTTTGTTTGGCACCTGCTGGGAACGGAGTTGTTTCGGCTACGCCAAATGGAGATGCAAATGTTCCTGCTGGTTTCAGCGTAGTTTATATTTTAACTAGCGGAAACGGATTAGTAGTGGAACAAACGAATTCTACTCCAACATTTACTGCGTTGACTCCAGGTGATTATACTATTCACACTTTATTATATGTAGCTAATGCAAATGATCCTAACTTCTTGGATTTATCTAACATCGTTCCTGGTACGACTACTGGTTTCGATGTAAATGCATTGTTACAACAAGGTGGTGGAGACATCTGTGGTTCTTTAGATGTTGCTGGAGCAGAAGTTGATGTGGACGCTTGTGATGCTAAAATCGGAGACATGACTTTCGAAGATTTAAATGGTAACGGAATCATGGACGCTGGCGAGCCTGGCGTTGAAGGTGTTATCGTTAACTTGGAAGGTACGACTGATGATGGTGAAGCAATCTTCGCATCTACGATGACTGATGCTAATGGTAAATATACTTTTGAAAATTTAGCTCCAGGAGATTACAAATTAACTTTTATCACTCCTATCGGTTATGAGCCAACTTACGCTAACGAAGGTGGCGACGAT
>JALZVK010000221.1 GCA_023301005.1 Saprospiraceae bacterium
TAAATCAGTATTGGCCCTTGGAAAATTTGTAGTAAAAACATTTAAGTCTTCCACTAAAACTAAATAATCATTTGGAAGAATACTCGTTCCTGAAGGAATTACAAAAGCATTTCCATTATCATAAAAGGTCCAACCAGAAAGATCAATTGAGTTAGAATTTGGATTGTACAATTCAATCCAATCTCCTGGATCAAAATTCTCATTATCCGAATTATAATTAATTTCATTAATTACAATAGATGTTGCTGAATGCGCACAAGTCCGAGCGTTTTCTGCCTTTGGTGTCCCATAAATATTATCAGAACGAAACCAGTTCAAGGGCTCTTCCCTATCTAAATCGCTATGGAGTAATTCTAAAGAAAAATCGCTCTCATTTGGAGCTTCATCCCATGGATTAGAAATCCCATAACGAAGCGTGTCAATAAAATAACCTTGCGGATCTTTCAAATTAATTTTCTCTCCTTCGTCATCTAGTTTCCCTTCATACACACCATCTGGCACAAAACCATAGCGGGCCTCAAACCAGTCCCCATCTTCTGCAAACACAGCAAAGCCTCCTGCTGGTATTAATAGTTCTTTATCAATTGTTAAATTTATTCCTTTTGTAAAAGCAGCGCCGTATAAATTAATAGTTGTTGTTCCAATATTTTTGAGTTCTACAAATTCAAAATTTCTCCCATCAACAGTATCTTGTGCATTAATAGCAGCATTAAAAAAGATACTATCAGAGGGGTTGTAATGAATTTCGTTGATGACTACATTTCTATAATCTTGATTAACATAAAAGATCTTGGGGCAACAACTTGCCGACCATTGGTCAAGGGGATTAGTCATAGAAGGATCATATACTCTTGCACGAATTTTGTGAACTCCTGAAGTCAGAATAATTGGAGCAGTGTACAAAAGTGCAGTAGGGTTTAAGGATCCATCGCTTTGCATGACGTCTGTACCATCCATGCTATAATAAATATCTCCAGAATCATTCGTGGTAGTAAGAACCAATGGTTCTTCAATTATTCCTTCTTCTTTATTAAAACTAACTCCTTTTGTTTTCGGGTATAGATTAAAATCTTGTATATCTTGAAATACTTGTGGAATTTGTTGTCCTAAAAATTCATTTTTTATTCGATCTATTTCATTTAACCAAACAGTAGGATTTTCATCAGGACCTGCCCACCTACCACTTTCCGCTATCACTCCTAATCTAGTTTGATTAGTCAATTCGTCTATTAATGCTATTAAATATTCTTTCGCAAAGGCGCCCTTACTAAGATGACAATGAACTCTATCTGAAAAATCTCTAAAAAAATTAATGTTCCCAGAATTATATAAGCTCTTAAACATACTATTGGGACCATTAGAATTACCCAGATTCACTCGACTCGAACTAGGACGAGAAAACAACATATCGGCATCATTAATATTAAAATGAAAACCTTCTCCAATCACCCCATCACCAACTGCATTCCATTCTGCTTCTTGATAAAAAGCCATAAAGTAAATCATTAAATCAAAGAAACTATTTTCATTAACAGACTCTTTCCATAAATTATAATCATCTGATATTGATACTAAGTTTTCCCATTTTTCACCTGTCCCATCCTTTAAAATTCCTGAGGTATTAAAGGAGGAGGAGCTGGATTTTGAACCTGAAATAAATTCATATTCTGTTTTGTCTTTCCCTTCATAACTTGCTATCATATCATCGTCAAATCTTTCCTTCAAGGTATACATTCCTCTATAAGCACCATTCATATATACATGAACAAATCGACAATGCGTATTAAGATTCCCTCCTTCTTTCATTAAGTCATCTAAGAATTTTGTAGCAAAAAAGACGGGTAGGTAATTAAAAAGCCAAGAATCGTGACTAGATCTTAATTCAAGTTTATCAAATTCTTCCACAGGTTCTAGTCCACTTTCATATCCCTTAAAAAGAGGGTATTCTAGCTTGGAGGAGCCATACTCACTTCTAAAATAAATCCGATGGTTCTTTTTTGCTAAGTTCTCAACACTATGATTCCCATACGCTCCTATTCCAGCATTTAACTGGAAGTGTTTCCTCAATTTATTGTCAATATATTCGAAGGAAATTCCCGTTTCAATTTGAGTAGATATAATATCTGAGTTTCCAATAATACTGATCGTTGGCAAATCCAATAAAGCCGTTTTTAATTGCGGGCCCCATACGGCGTCATCTTTTATACTCGTATTAAAATCAGAGATAATTTCGTCTAAGAAAAGATAAGAGTAGGTCTCAAGTGGTAAGCTGTCTATTTCGTTATAAGCTATTATTTTTATAATCGTTAACTCAGAAATAGATATAGGACCAGTATAAGTTGTTCCAGAATTGACAGAAGGAATAGTACTATCAGTAGTGTATTTAATTGTAGCATTCGGATCATTTACAAAAAGTTCTAATTGAAAACTATTTTCATAAAATCCACGTTGATGGCTAACATAAATTTCAAGTTCTTCGACGACTAAATTCGCATCGTTTTTATC
>JALZVK010000222.1 GCA_023301005.1 Saprospiraceae bacterium
ACCAGCTCAAGAAGAACCAATAGTTACTCCTGAAGTGTCACCAGAACCAGCCGAAGAACAACCAATACAAGCAGAACCCGAAGCGCCTCCTGAATCAACGGAATCTGTAAGTATTGAAGAAAAACATGATTTCTCTGGTCATAAATCATACTCCCTCACATCTGATAGATGAGATTCTTCTACTGAGCTCTTAGGTACCTGAGAATAATTGATTTTTAAAATATGAAAGCAAAGCATAGATTTTTTATCAAAGATTTTGTAAAAGCAGATGTACTATCTCTTGAAAATCAAGAGATAGTACATCAATGCAACAAAGTCCTCAGACTCAAATCTGAGGACTTTGTTGCTGTTTTTAATTGAGAAGATAATTCAGATTATACCTATCAAATCTCTGAAATTACTAAAAAAAGTATTCAGCTTCAATATATAGATGAATATAAAAAAAATATTTCTAATACTCAGATTCATATCTATCAAGCTCTTCCAAATAAACTTTCCAAGCTAGAATTCATTGTACAAAAATGTAGTGAAGTATGAGTTACAAAAATCACTTTCTTTAAATCTCAATATTCTCAGCAAGCCAAATTTTTAAGTGCCAACAAAATAGAACGTCTTAGAAAAATAGCAATAGAATCGGCTGAACAATCACATCGTAATACTATTTTAAAATTAGAATTTATTCAAAATATTCCGTTCGAAACAATAAATTTTAAGCAAGCTTTTTGTTTACATACTAAAAATAACAACTCTGAAAAACTCAAAAATTTAGATATAAATATAAAAGAAGCAATTTTATTGTTTGTTTGACCAGAATGATGATTTCATCATGATGAGATAGAGCAATTACAAACACACTGAGCACAGTGTGTTCATCTATGAGATAATATATTACGAACCGAAAGCGTAGGTTTTTGAGTTTCTTTTTTTATAATACAAAATTTTTTTAATACTTAAATATGATAGCTCTTTTAAATAGAATATGTTGGTGAATAGCAATAGCATTATGAATATGAATAACTTTCGTATTCACTGATAATCTTAATGCCATATTCATAGGAATGGCTGTAGGGATATTTATAAAGCAATTATTTTTTCCCCGTGAATATATAGAACAAAGAGTTGAAAACTTTGCAGCGGTCTTACTTCAAAGACAACAAAATCCTCCTACAACTTTAGAAAAACCTATAAAGCAGTATGAAGAACCAGATGAAGAAGAATCTATAGAAGAAGATCTAAGTATAATAGAGAAAACTTCTACAGAAAAAGATGTGATTATCCCAAATAGAGATACATCAGGAGATATAGATAATCAAGAAGAAGATATTATGTCTAAGTTTTTACTCTGAATACAGGGGTTTTTCTCAGAAAATATTCTCGCAAAAATATGAGGAATATTTGTATTTCTAGGAGTCATTTTTCTCCTCAGTCTCGTATGGGATACGATACCTGGAATATGAAAGATACTTTTATGATTCAGCATTTGAATGGCCAGTTATATAACCTGAATACTATTTGATAGGAAATGAATTGATGCTGAATCACGTATCCTTATGTGAATATGAATCCTTATAAATTATGCTGTTATTCTATCTTGAAAATATCTTATTTGAGAAACAAGTATTGATACCACTCCAATATTTTCTACTGGGATCAGTTTCTTTTTTCTCATAGCAAATACTCTCTTTGCTATTGCAACTGCTCTATATTATAAGTCAGACATACTTCTGATATTCGCATTTCTATTTGCATATATAAACCCTCTCCTAATAGGCTACACAGACACTACTCCCTATCTTAATGTCTGATATGCTATGATCATTAGTATCGGAGCTTTATTTTTAGCACAAAAAAAATCAGATCTCTTACTATTACTTTGAGCATTCTTTTTATGAAATATATTTATACTTCAAGCACCAGTAACAGCAGCATGAAATATTGAAGCCTGATATATGACAAAATATATTGCGAGCGTAGCTCTCAGCCTTCTCTCTGTTTTTAGTGCAATAAAGATGTCTTATGGTAAGAAAAATATTGTAGAAATTGTTCTATGATGAAGTTTTTTCTTCATTGCAACATTTAATATTTTTTCAAATACTCCAGAGCTTACTTGACTAAGTTTTATAATAACAGCCGTTGCAAGTTTCATATTTATGTGAGTTTCTTATTTCTATATAAATAAATGGAACTATCTCTATTCTATAGGAAGTATCTGAGGAGCAGTTATATTATGATCACATATAATATGGGATAATTACAATCTGATAGTGTATTATATACTCGCTATTTGTATCTATGCCTTTTTAAATATTTTTTCAGTATTTTACTTACAAGTAAAAACAGATACTTCTCTCAAAAATCTTATTTTATGAAGTCTCAGTTGAGCACTCTTTCTTGGATTAAGTTTTCTGTGAGCTGCAAAATTATTTGATCGAGATATAGAATTTAGTGGGATCCTCTATACCCTATTTGCTTTGATATATTTTCTCGTTGCATTTCTCTTCCATAAGAAAACAACCACTCAGGAAAACAAAGAAGATTTTTTACAAAAATATGTATGTTATAACTACCTTGCTATTGCAATATCATTTCTCAGTCTATGAGTAGCCCTTATATTCTCTGATTACTCATATATCACATCTCTATTTTGGTTATTTGAAGCAGTAATTTTATTATTTCTCTACAATAAGATATGAGATAAAAAAATAGCTCTTGCCTGACTCATACTCATGTGACTCTGAGTTATGAAATGGTATACAAATCTTTGAACTATATCAAATATCTACGAATATATATTCCCAGCAAGTCTCTGATTTTTAATTTTAGCCGTGAGTAGTCTCAGTTTCAAAGAAGTATTAAAAAAAGAAAACAACGATGATGTAACAAACATGTATAGTTATATACATATAATACTCCTTATATGAGTACTTATGTGAATAATAATTGGAATATCTGGAACATTTTGACCAACAAAACTGAGCGCAAATATAATATTCATAATCTTGTGAATACTCTTTATTCCACTCGCATATTTTTACAAAGTCTATGGCTCAAATATTCAAAAGTCATGATTTTCAATTTTATACGGAACTGCTCTTATCTCCCATATAGTATGATTCATAAGCTACTGACAGGGAGAAGCTATCACAATATATACAGGGCTATTTCAATATGGTATTACAACTCTTTTTGTCATCGCAGGTTTTCTGTTTATATCACCACTAAAAGCAAAAACTCCTTATACTGATATCACTCTCGTGAGTAGCATTTCTTATCTCTTTATCATTAGTAGCTTTTACGTCTACAATATATTTCCAAACATATTTACACTTACAATATACTGGGCAATTATTGCATTTTGTCTCATCTCTAGATGAATCTGAAAAGATATTATTTCTCTCAGAACACTCTGACTTTACCTCTTAGCATTTGTCTGCGCGAAAGTATTTTTTATAGATATCAGTAGCTGAATCTCAAATCCTATTATAAAAATATCAGCCTTTATTGGTGTGTGAGTTCTCTTTATCATAATCGGAACCATGTATTCAAAAAAATACGGGAACAAGCTCAAATGAGAATTCGAGCTCTCAAATATTTTTTGATGAACAGCTAGTCTAGAAATAGATAATAATTCAGAAAAAACAGAAACAATAAATACAATAATTGATTCTGTCGATATAAAAGACATAAGCTCAATAAGTTTCAAGCCAACATGAGAAAAAGCCTTTACAACAAAATCAAAAAATCTTATAAAAATTGTAAAGAAAATTATGTGAGCAAAACAAGAAGCAGAATTTGCTCCAAAAGAATTACTCAGTGACTATAATTATATAGTAAAAAACTATAAATCTTCTCTTAATAAAACTGAATTATGAAGAGTTCAAGGTGTGATAAAAAGCTTTGTAGATACTGGGGGAAAAGTATCTATAAAC
>JALZVK010000223.1 GCA_023301005.1 Saprospiraceae bacterium
GCTGAAAAAGTAGCTGAAATGAAAGACAAACTAAATGATGTGGCTAAATCTAAAAAAGTTCCAGCTACAAGTACTTCTAATTCTGTTATAGAAGAAAAAAAGGCTATGGTTGAAAAGAAGATAGATGCAATGGCTAAGTCTGATAAAATGGAAAGAGCAAAGAAAGAGACGATGGCGACTAAAGAAAGAGTTGAAAATGCAACTAAACAAAAAGCAGGTAAAATTAAAAAATCGGTACAAACAAAAACTGAAAAAGTTGAAATGCCTGTTGTCGAAGCTCCTATCGAAGAACCTAAACCTCAACCAGTTAAAGTTCACGAATCATTTGATAACCTTCTTAGAAAACATATCAGTTCTTCAGGGAAAGTTAATTATAATGGATTCAAATCTGATGAAGGAAAATTGGACACTTACCTAGCAAGTCTTGAAGCGATGTCTCCTTCAGGTTGGAGTCGAAAAAAGACAATGTCTTTTTGGATTAATGCTTATAATGCATATACCATTAAGTTAATTTTAAAGAATCATCCTGTTGCTAAAATTACAGATTTACATGGCGGTAAACCTTGGGATGCTAAATGGATAAAATTAAATGGTAAAACTTTGAGTTTGAATAATATCGAAAATGATATTTTAAGACCTACATATAAAGATGCAAGAATTCACTTTGCAGTTAACTGTGCAGCTAAGTCTTGTCCTCCAATTTTAAATAGAGCTTGGACAGAGTCTAATTTAAATTCTAATATGGAAAAGCAAGCAAAGCTATTTATTAATAATTCTAATTTTAATAGTATTTCTGCGGATAAAGTAGAATTATCTAAAATCTTTGAATGGTATGCTGGCGATTTTGGAGATTTGATTACATATATCAATAAATATTCTACGACAAAAGTTAATTCTGGAGCTCAAGTGAGTTATAAAGAATATGATTGGAATTTAAATAACTAAATTATAGCGACAAGTCGCAATTGATAATTGAAAATGAAAAATTGAAAATTGCCTTCTAATTTGGAATTCAATACTTTCATTTTTTTCTGTTATCATTATTCAATTACGATTTATATAATAAATCAAGATAATATATATTTAAAAAATTATCTTTACAGAAGTCCTTTTGAATTTTTCAAAAGGACTTTTTGTTTTTCCTAAAACCATAAGAATTATGCGTAATTTAAAAATAACAATTTGGTTTTTGATTTTCACTATTGCGGCTTGTCAGTCAGATAAAAATGTCAATAATTTACCTGATGATATTTCTTTTTTCTATTTACTATTTTTTAAAAAAGAAAGTAAAATGGAATTGTGGGCAACAGATTCTAATTCCGATTTTTTTAAAATAAAATCATACTCAGGTGTCAGTTCGGAAAATACGCCAATAGGAATTTTTCAATTAAATAGTGTTGAACCTGGAATATATATTCTAGAATCACCTAATGATTTTTATGGCGAAACTTTAGGGGAGAATCTTTTTGAAGATATTTTTATTTTAGATGAATTAAATGAAACGACTAATCGGCAATCCATTATCACTTCCTCAGAAAACTATAAAGATTTCATCTCTATTTTAAAATCTGAAATAAAATCTAAAGCTTTAGTATTTCCAAATGATATTCGAGATGGAGATACTTTTGTACCCTGCTTTGGTTGTCCTCATCGGATGGCGGAATTGTATAGCAGTTTAGAATTACACATCAAACAGTTTACAGTAAAAGAAAAAAATCAATGATAAAAATAGTCGCACTTGATGGTCATACTTTAAATCCAGGAGATTTAAATTGGGAAGGGTTAAAAGCCCTTTCTCATTTTACAGTATATCCTCATTCTTCGAATGAGGAAGTATTAAAAAGAGCAAAAGAAGCAGATATTTTGATTGTCAATAAAGTAGTGTTGAATGAAGAGATATTAAAGCATTTGCCACATCTAAAATATATCTGTGTTTCTGCAACTGGTTATAATAATGTTGATTTAGATTTTTGTAAAAAAAATAAAATTCTTGTTTCCAATGTCATTGGTTATAGTACTCCAGCAGTTGCTCAACATGTATTCGCATTGTTATTTGCATTGACCAATCAAGTTGAAAAGTACAATCAAGAAGTACATAAAGGCGTATGGTCTAATCAACCTAACTTCTCTTATTGGCACCAACCTATCTATGAAGTTTTCGAAAAGACTATTGGTATTTATGGATTTGGAAAAATTGGTCAAGCGGTCGCAAAAGCTGCGTTAGGATTTGGTATGAAAGTAATTGCTTTTCATAAGCATCCTGAGAGAGATAAAATGGAAAATGTTGAATTTGTAAGTGTAGATAAATTATTTTCTGAAAGTGATGTACTTACTCTTCATGCTCCTTTAAATCAACAAAGTCAAGGTATTATTTGTCATGAAAATATTTCGAAGATGAAATCTTCTGCATTTATTATCAATACTGGAAGAGGTGGATTAGTTGTAGAGTCTGATTTAAAAGAAGCTTTAAATAACAATATAATTGCGGGAGCAGGTTTGGATGTGTTAAGTCAAGAACCTCCTCCATCTGACCATATTTTATTAGGTGTAAAAAATTGTATTATCACTCCTCATCAAGCTTGGGCAAGTAAAGCAGCAAGAGAACGGTTGATGAATGAAATTGTAAAAAATGTGGATGGTTTTTTAAAAGGAAATTTGAGGAATTTGGTTTAGGGTTATTTAGCTTCGCTATGGTTTTATGGTTTTTAATTTATAAAAAAAACAATAAGCGAAGCGTAACAATAAAACTATATAACAACAAACTTCCCTAAGGAATAGGTCAAAAATAAATTTACATTTTTGGCTTGATATTTAGAAACCTGACTTCGTTAAAAAGCCTCGTCAACCATTAGATTGTCTACGTTTTTTGCCTCATCAGTTTCCAAAATCTCTAACCCAAAAACGTCAATTTATTTATGCCCTATTCCTAAAAAAGAAAATCCCGAATTTTCTAAATCGAAAATTCGGGATAATTCGTATTTCTTAAATTATAATTTATTTCTTCGCTGGAGGTATTCTTAATACTTGTCCAGGAAAAATGTGATCAGCACTTTTTAGCATAGGTGTATTAGCAGCAAAAATCTGCTTGTACATACCAGCCTTACCATAATGTGCTTTAGCAATTTTACCTAAAGTGTCTCCTTTTTTAACTGTATAGAAAACAGCTTCTGGAGATTTCTTTTTAACAGTAAGTTTATCATCTACTTTTGCAACACCAGAAACATTACCCAACGCAAGGATAATTTTTTCTCGTTCTTCATTGCTTCCTACACTACCAGTTACTGTAGCTTTATCAACATTAAACTTTACATTAAGATCTTTAACTTTAACTCCAAGGCTTCCAACGATTCCTTCGAGAACCATTTGCTTTTGTTTGTTTAAAAGCTTTGCTTCAAGTTTTTTGATTTCATCAGTCTTTTCGACTTTAGCAACTTCTTTTTTAGTTAGAGCACTTGCTCCTGCTTTTTTTAAAAATGAAAAAAGTCCCATAGGTGGTTATATAGTTTTTAGTGAACAAAAAATAAATAATTACATGTATGGAATAGAGTCACAAAATATTATCAGAAGAATAATGAATGTTAATAAAAACTACTTTGAACTCTTAACATTACCATATATTACACGTAACATTAATAATGCCGCAAAAGTAGGATTGTTTTTTGATATTCACAAGTATCAAAAATAATTGAAATACAGGCATTTATGAGTATATTCTTGTATATTTGCGGGATTTTTTATTTAACGTATTATTAATTTTTAAAAATTTATTTACCAATGCAAGGGAAAGGTATTATTAAATTCTTCCTAGTCATGATGGCGTTAGTGTGCATTTGGCAATTTGTTTTGACATTTCCAACGAAAAATGTTGAATCAAATGCTGAAGAGTCTGCGTTAAGTTTTGGCGAAACGGGAAGTGACGGTTACAACAAACGTCTAAGTACTTACCTGGATTCAGTTTCCAGCGAGGTGGTATGGCCTACTCCTTTTAAGGATTACACCTACCAAGAATTAAAGAATGCTCAATTAGCTTACGGACTAGATTTAGTCGGTGGAATGAGCGTAGTGATGCAAGTTGATTTAAGAGATTATATAAGGTCTCTAGCCCAAGGTACCAATGACCCTCCCTTTGATAATGCGTTAGATGCGGCAGCTGCTGCACAATCAAATACTCAAACTGATTTCGTTACTCTTTTTCAAGATGAATTTGAAGAAGCTAATCCTGATAAGAAGCTTGCTTCTTACTTTTTGAATACTGGTGATGATGATAATACTTTAAATATCAATTCATCAAATGCAGAAACGATTCGATGGATTCGATTAGAATCTACAGGTACAGTTAAGAGAACTTACGAAATGTTACGGGAGCGTATTGACCGATTAGGTGTAGTACAACCAAATATTTCTTTGGATGCTTCTAGAGATATGATTATTGCAGAGTTACCGGGAATTAAGAATCCTAAGAGAGCTAGAAAGATTTTAGAAGCTACTTCTAAATTAGAGTTTTGGCATACTTACCGTAACAATGATGAAAATTGGAAAATTATCCAAACGTTACAAGATATGGATACCAAGTTGAAAAATGTACTTGGTACTGATACTGTAGCTATGGATATTCCTGAGACGATTACTCGAATAGATACAACTTTCGTTTCTGATTCTTTAGGAAATGTAACTACTGAAATAGCAAGTATTGATTCACTTCAGGTTCCTAATCCTGAGTTACTTCAACAGTCAGCTGGACCATTATTTTCTTTATTGACTCCAAATGCTCAATTATCATCTGATGGTCAAGGAAGTCCAGTTATCGGTTTTGCTAAAAGAAATGATAAGCGAATTATTGATTCTTTATTCAAACATGAATCTATTCAAAATATGTTACCTGGAGATTTGACACTTATGTGGTCAAGAAAAGGAGATGTATTTGAAATGGAAGAAGGTGGAGAGAAATTCGAACAATACTCTTTATATGGTATTAAAAAACGTGATAAAGATGATGTAGCTCCTCTAGAAGGAGATGTAATTACTACAGCAGGTACTCAAAATAATAGTGGACAAATCGAAGTAACCTTAGGTATGAATAGTGAAGGTGCTTCTACTTGGTACCAAATGACTAAACGTGCTTCTGATAATGGAAAACGTGAAGTAGGTATCGTACTTGATAATGAGGTTGTTTCTAGTCCTAGTGTTAGAAATGGTGCTATCTCAGGTGGTCGTACTAGTATCTCTGGTAATTTCGATGTACAAGAAGCGAATGATTTAGCTCAAATATTAGAGATTGGTAAGTTACCAGCAAAACCTGTTATCATTCAAGAAGCTATCGTAGGACCTACACTTGGTGCGGATAATACTTCTCGAAGTTTAACAGCATTAGCAGGTGGTACTTTATTAGTACTATTATTTATGATGGGTTATTATGGAGGTGCAGGTATTGTATCTATCATCGCATTGTTATTGAACGTTGCATTTATTTTTGGTTCATTAGCTTCTTTTGGAACTGTATTAACACTTCCAGGAATCGCAGGTATCGTATTGACAATTGGTATGGCAGTTGATGCCAACGTAATTATCTACGAGCGTATCCGTGAGGAATTAAGAGCTGGAAAATCAAATGCTGCTGCCATTCGAGATGGATTCTCTCACTCCTACTCTGCCATTATTGATGCCAACGTTACTACATTATTAGTAGCAGGTGTGTTAGCTTATTTTGGTTTAGGACCAATTAAAGGTTTCGCAGTAGTATTAATCATCGGTGTACTTTGCTCATTATTTACAGCAGTACTTGTAGGTCGATTAATCATTGAATGGTGGACAAGAGATGGAAAAGAATTAAGCTTCTGGACTGGATTCTCCAAAAATGCTTTTGCTAATGTAAAAGTTGATTGGTTAGGAAAAAGAAAAATCGCTTATGGAATTTCATTAGTAGTTATCCTTTTAGGATTAGCTTCTATGTTTACTAAAGGTTTTGAGTTAGGTGTAGATTTCAAAGGTGGATATGCTTACAATGTTCAGTTCGCTGACGATGTAGATGTTGACATCAATACTTTAAAAACTAACTTAAAAGAAGTATTTGTAGGTGCTCCTGACCCAGTTGTAAAAGCAGTAAGTACTAGTAATACTTATGCAGTTACTACTAGTTATAGAATCAATGATAACAGCGAAGGTGTAGCTGATGAAGTAATGGCTACTCTTTATCAAGGTATTAAGAAAACAGCTGGTGGTAATCTATCTGAAGCTGATTTCAATAGTGATAAGTTAGGTGTTACTCACGTAATTAGTTCTAGTAAAGTAGGACCAACTATCGCTGATGATATTAGAAATACAGCATTCTATGCAGGTATTTTCTCTTTATTAGTCATCTTCTTGTATATCATGTTGAGATTTAATAGATGGGAATATAGTGCTGGAGCAGTTGCTGCATTATTTCACGATACATTAATTGTATTATCATTCTTCTCAATCTTCCACGGAATCTTACCATTCCCATTAGAGATTGACCAAGCATTTATTGCTGCAATATTAACAGTTATTGGTTACTCTATTAATGATACGGTAGTTGTATTTGACCGTATTAGAGAGTTTATGAATCAATATACAGGTTGGTCTAAAGAGCAGATTATCAATAGTGCAATCGATAGTACGATTAGTAGAACAGTAATTACCTCTTTAACTACATTATTTGTAATTGCAATGTTATTTGCTTTCGGACGTGGAAGTATTCAAGGATTTGCATTTGCATTATTAGTAGGTGTTATTGTGGGTACATACTCTTCAGTTTTCGTAGCGACACCAGTATTCTACGATTTAAGTGGAGATTTAAAACCTAAGACTAAGACTTCTGCTAAGAAGCAAAAAGGTTTTAGAAGACCTGCTGCTGCTAGCAAGTAATTTAAATTAAAAAGAATTAATTGAGGCTTTGCCTCTTATTAGTTTTTTTAAAAATATATTGAGGCTGTCTTTTTTAAGGCAGCCTCTTTTTTTTGTGGTAGGTGAAAATGTTGGAAGTGATTAGTTTTAGAGAGATATTTATAAAACTAATAGTCATTATTACTTTTGTATAGATTATTCCATACTGACTTCTTTTAAAGACTTTGGATTTCATTTAAGGAAAGACCAGTTATATCTTGAATATCGGTATTTGATATTCCTTTAGCTTTCATCTTTTTAGCTGTTTCTTTAGCTATCTGTTTCTTTTCGTCTTCTTTAAGCATTTCGATTATAGTAGCATTTTTAGCCAGCATCATCTCGTAATGCATTCTTTGATCAGGAGTCATTTGACTTTTATCCAATTTCTTCATTGCTTGCTCAATCCAATCTTCTGTTAAGAATTTTGGTAATTGGTCAACTCCTTTAATGTTCTCTAAATTCTTCATTATGTAAATGAGTTTATCTAAATCTGATTGAATGTCATTTTCTTTCTTCTCAAATTTATTAATTTCTACAATGATATGTGTGATTTGTTGATCTAATTCTTCTCCTTTTTGGTTCATTAATCTTCCAAAATGATAATATTCATTTGATTTTGGAAATATTCCTTTAGCTAAAAAACCAATACAATAGATTGGTGTTAGATTATCAAACTGATATTTTCCCTTTTCAACAAGAGTATTGAACCGCTGAAAAGCATAAAATTTCGCTCTCTGGATAAAATGTTTATAATAACCTAACTGCATTTCTACTATAAAAGTTCTTTGGTTTTCATCTTCACAGACTAAGTCAAAGACACCACCTCTTGAGTCTTCTGTAATTCCAACAAATTCATTTCTTAAAAATTGAACCTTCTTTATCGGTATATCACTTTTGATAAGTGCTTGAAGTGCCTTTCTTAAAAATAGCGTATCTGATTCATCAGCAAAGGCGACTTTGAAACCATAATCTGAAAGTAGGGAAATAAATTTTTTCTCGTTTTCCATAGCTCGAATTTACTATTTTCCTGTGATTTGCCTACTGATTTTTCTTTTTTTTGTTGGTATGAAACCAAAGTGAAACATATATTGTTGATCCATTTTTCAAAAAAAGTTAATACATTTACATGAATCTATTTTATGAGAAAATAAACAAACATACTAATGAATTTACAAATCAATCAACCTCTCGTTTCTATTACTTGGTTAGAAGAACGTATCCTTGATCCTAATGTGATTGTTCTTAATGCTACACTTCCTAAACTTGGTCAGCCACTTTCAGAAGAAGCTAAGACCAAATCTATTCCTTTCTCTTTTGACTTTGACCTGAAAAATATCTTTAAAGACTTAGATGCTAGTTTACCTAATACGGTACCTTCGCCTGAGCATTTTTCAAAAGAAGTTCAAAAATTAGGTGTCAATAATGAGAGTACTATTATCATTTATGATCATCATGGTATTTATTCAAGTGCTCGTGCTTGGTGGTTATTTAAAGTAATGGGACATCAAAATGTTGCTGTTCTAGATGGAGGATATCCTGCATGGAATAAGATGCACTTTCCAATAGATAATAAAAAAGCTTATGATGGTCCTCAAGGAAATTTCAAAGCTAACTACCAATCTCACTTGATTTCCAACGCAGATTATGTCTTGAAATCACTTAAACAAAGTGATATTTCTATTTTGGATGCTCGTTCGGAAGGACGATTCAATGGTACAGCTCCTGAACCTAGAGCACATCTTCGAGGTGGTCATATTCCTGGTAGTGGGAACTTACCTATCGCTAAAATCATCAAAGATGGAAAGATGCTTCCTACATCTGAACTAAAAGAAATCTATGGTTCATTTGATTTAAAAGAGAAATTAATTCTTTCATGCGGTTCTGGAATAACTGCTTGTGTCATTGCCCTTGGTGCTGAAATGGCTGGTCATCAGAACAAATCGGTTTATGATGGTTCGTGGACGGAATGGGGAGATGGCGATTCTTTTCCTGTGGAGAAGTAGTTTTTTATTAATGAAAATAGTTTGACGAGTTACTTTGGATAAATCGTAATCCAAAATAACTCGTCAAAATTATATAATTCCCCAATCCAAATTCTCATCCAACATTCTGTATAATCTTTGCTAATTTTCCTCCTCATTTTTTTTTATTTTTAAAATAGACTTATTCCTCTTTAAAAAATCTAAATTTCAGACAAGTATTTTTTAAAGGGGAACAAGTCTAATGTAACTTTTCTGTTCCTCACGACACTAACCTATCGAAGAGACTTAAATAAAAGTATGAGCACAGAAAAACACAAACGGTTTTTAAAATTATACGAACCTGTCCACGACAGATTCGAAAGATTTTGCCGTGCTCGTGCCTTTGGAGATATGCCCTATGAGGATTTGATCAATGAAACCTTATTGATAGCTTATAAAAAAATGACAACGATCAAAAACGAAAGGGCATTTCTCAGTTTCTTAATTGGTATTAGTACTCGACTATTGGCGAATTCTAGTAGAAAAATGAAATACCAAACCGTTGATGAAGAATCTATCCTTTTTAATCATCCTGACCCGCAAAATATAGTAGAGCGACAATTTGAAATTGAGTTGTTACATAAAGCTTTGGCATTGCTTCCTGAACAGCAACGGGAGGCAATTATCTTATTCGAGATTACTGGTTTTAGTATCAAGGAAATTATGGAGATTCAAGAGAGTGGACAATCTGCGGTAAAACAAAGATTGGCAAGAGGTAGAAAAGAGTTAGCTCGTATTATTAAATTTCAAATGAATTATCGAGCTAATTTAAATGCTTAATTTTTTAGACAATATTCAAAATAATGAAACAAGAAGAGAATTATATAGACAATTTATTTGAGGCTGCTCGTACAGAGGAACCTCATACTTCTTTTGAAGAAGTGTCAGAGACATTAATCTCTTCGACTTCCCCTACCCTTTTGGAATCCGTAAAAGAATTGTTATTAAAAAATATAAATCTTAATTCTTTATTAGTTCTATCTGTTGGAATTGCTTCAATATCTACACTTTGGTTTTACTCTTTACCTAATGAAAAAGAAATTGCTCAAACGACTCCTGTAACAAAATCTATAATCGAATCGTCTACTATTCAAGAAGAAAGAAAATCACTTCCTACGTTCATTGAAAATAAAAAGAAGCCATTAAAAGAAACTGAAAACACGACTATTCATTTATCAAAAAATGAAAAGAAAAAAGAATCTATTGATTCATTTGAAAAAAATAAAAATACTTTTCTAAAAGAAAAGACAACAAAAAATATAGAAAAAACAATAATACCACAAACTCCAAAATCAACTGTTAGTTCTTCTATTTCTTCTTCAGGTAAAACTCCTTTAATTGAGAAACCAGAGAAAATAGAAACAGTAGAGGAAATAGAAAAAACAGAAATTAATAACAAGAGAATTACAACTATCTCTGAACCAACACCAGAATCTTATAACTCTAAAACTGAAGCTGAAACCGTTACTGGCAATAGCTTTTCTCCTTGGGTAAGTGAAGGAAGCGGAGGAAATAATGAGATGGAATGGTCTATTAATCAAAGAGGAAGAGTAAAGGTTTTAAATGAAAAAGAAAAGGCGTTAAAGGTATTCATGGGAACTCATTACTTAGATAGAATTTTTGAAAAAAATCCTAGTGGGGAATTTAATCCTTTGACTTTAGTTTCTAATGCTCTTATTTCAGTAAATGACAAAGTCACATTTCTAAATAAAAAAGTAAGAGTTATTGAAGCACTAAATGCGCCAGAATTTGATCCTGATTCTCCATTTATAAACGTTTCTCGTTTTAAAGTAAAAAATAATAAAGCCATCCTAAAATTTAATTATAAAGACTATGATATTTCCATGCAGTTAAGAAAAAAAGGAAATGGAGATAGATGGATTCGTACTAAATTAAAAATCAAAAACAAAAATAAAACTGAAGTCAATATTAGATTTTAGTAAACTTCAAAAGTCCTGAGTGATGAATTATGAGTGTCGAGAAGATTCTTAACTTAAAGTTCATCACTCATGATTTTTTCCTTTCTTTTTACAACTTCTCATTTTTTCCCAAGTCTCTTTAGGGGTAAATACATTTTTACTCGTCTATCATATATACAAAAATATTTAAACCTATTAATCTAAAACCAAAAGCATGAAAAAACCAATTCAAATTTTAGTCATTCTTTTAATGACTACCTCTACATTTTTTGCTCAAAATCAAATCTCAGGAAAAGTATCAGATAACCAAGGTGATGTATATTTTGCAACTGTCGCATTATACAATAAGGCTGATAGCACAATTTATAAAGCTGAATCAACTGACGAAAATGGAAACTTTAAAATCCAAAACATTAAGGATGGTAATTACTATTTGGAAACATCCATGATTGGATATATTGCTAACCGATTCGATGCTGTCAACTTCCCTGCTAGTGATGGAAAGAGTTTCGATATTGAACTCAAAACTGATGCTAAAATTTTAAACGAAATAGAAGTCGTTGCTCGCAAACCTTTACTCGAACAAAAATCTGATCGCTTAATTGTCAATGTTGAAAATAATATTACAAGTCTGAATGGAAGTGTTTTGGATGTTATGAAAAAAGTCCCTGGGATGATTGTCGTTGGAGATAATTTACGAATGGCAGGACAACAAAACATGACTATTTTGATAAATGGAAAAACGACGAAGTACATGGATGTGCAATCTTTACTTAAAGATATGCCTGGTGATAATATCAAAAAAGTAGAAGTGATTACTCAACCTGGTGCGGAGTTCGACGCTGAAGGAACAGGTCCTGTTTTAAATATTATTTTGAAAAAGAATAGTCTATTCGGAACGAATGGAAATATCTCACTTGGTGTAGGTAAGGGACAATATTGGAAATATAAAACTGGACTTACATTAAGTCATTATCAAGGTAACTTTAATGTAAATGGTAGTATTGGTTTTCGAAGAAATTCTTGGTGGGATGAAATGGAAATTATTCGAAGAGTGGGTGATGATGTGTATAGTCAGATAAGTGATGACCCAAGTTTATCTAATAGTTTTAGATCTAATTTAAGTATGGATTGGGATATTACGGACAAACATCGAACAGGTGTGTCAGGACGATTTATTGATAGCAGAGGTGACTATACGATTACAAATACTACGCTTGTAGATTTTGCAGATTCCGATGCGATAGATTGGAAATTGGAAAGTGATAACCTCCAAGATGATAATTGGAAATTAATAACTATCAATCCTTATTACACTTTTACGATTGATACTTCAGGTCAAAAAATAGATTTCGATTTTAATATTGTAAGAATTGATACGGACAATATGAACACCTTGGAAACGACTGAATTAAATGTAGGTCAACCATTTTCAAGTTTGAGAAATATTCAAATCGGAACGACTGATATTTTTACAACTCAATTGGATTATACACTTCCTGTTTCTGATGATTTCAAATTTCAAATAGGAGCAAAATATAGTGATGCGAGTTTGGATAATAATTTAGAATCACTTTATGATGAGAGTGGTATTTGGGAAAATAATGTTGGACAAAGCAATCACTTTCTTTTTGATGAAACGATTGCAGCAGCTTACTCCAAAGTAACTTGGAAAAAAAATAAATGGAATGGTACCGCAGGATTACGTTATGAAGATAGCGACTCCAAAGGTTACTCTATCACAATTGATTCGACCATTACGAGAGACATTGTTAAGTTTTTTCCAAGTGCAAGTATTGGGCGTTCGTTGACTAAAGAGTTGGGCGCAACTGTAGCTTATAGTTATCGAATCGATCGACCTCGTTATAGCAATCTAAATCCATTTAGATATTTTTTAGACCAGTATACATTTCAAAAAGGAAATGAAAACTTAGCGCCTGCGCTAACGCATAGTTTCAAGTTTAATTTACATTTTGATAACCAGCCTTTTTTCAATATTGAATATAAACACACCAACGATGCCATAGTGGAATTGGCTGAACAAAATGATGCGGAAGGAACTTCCAACTTGGTCACCACCAATTTAGAAACATTTCAAAATTTCAATGCGAGTTTATTTTTCCCATTAGACTTTATTCCAAAAATTTCAGGCTATGGAGGTTTCATTGCTAATTATGGAAAATATGATTCTGAGTATTTAGGTGAAAATTTTCTAAGAGATAAATGGGACTATACTGGTTTTATTGCTGCTGAATTTGAACTGCCAGGAAAAATCAATACTGAACTTACGGGTTGGTATAATAGTGGTGGTCAAGATGGAATTACAAATGCAGATTGGTTATATGGAGTTGACCTTGGATTCAGTAGGAAGTTCATGGATGGAAAAGGAAGATTAAGTTTAGGAGTTGAAAATCTTTTTGCTCGATACTTAACTGCCGAAGTTGTTTTTTCTAATATGGATATTGATGTAAGAAATAGATGGGATGGTCCTGTTGTCAATATGCAGTTTACTTACAAATTTGGAAATCAACATATGAAGGGTAAAAAGAATCGTAAGAGTAGCGCGCAGGAGGTGTTGAATAGAGCGGAGAAATAATAGACTTGTAACTGTGCATGCCTAAAATAGGTTGAGCTCTGTTAGTAAATTAGTGACTTTGAGAAGTCAAATAAAAGGATTTTTTTTGAATTAACTTGATTGATAGGAACACGGATGACACGGATTTTAGCAGATTAGAGCGAATTTTTCTTTTACCTTGTTTTGATTTTTTTCAAAAAATCTATAACAAATTAAAGGTAAACATATCCGTGTTAATCCGCTAAAATCCGCGGCATCCGTGTTCCCATCAAAGTTAACGCGCCTTCTCCACCACAAACTTCCTCGTCAATCTACTAAACCCTTCCACCTCGATGACCATCCAATACAATCCATTTTCAAAATGATGTAAATCAAAAATAGGTTGCACTTCCTCCAACGATTCGAAGGCTTGAAAATCTTGTAACACTCCTCTTGCATCGAAAATTTGAATCTTAATATTACGACCGAGGTACTGTTCTAAGTTCACTCTAATTTCATCTTTTGCAGGATTAGGGAAAATAAATATTTCCTCCCAATCTACATCAAAACGAACTTTTCGAATTGGAGAGAAAAGTTCTGTTCCATTATTTTGCATCAATCGCAATCGGTAATAATTTTCTCCAGAGACTGGCGTCTCATCATTTTTTTCATAAAAAATAAAACCTTGTGCATTCGACAAATTTGGAACATCATCTATTGCAGCGAAGTCAATTCCATTGACAGAACGTTCGACGATAAAATTATTGGTTATATCATTCCTATTGGAACTCCAATATAGATTAGCTTCTTTTTCATTTTTAACTACTTGAAAATCAACAGCTTGTGGAATACTAATTAATGTAGAAGTATTGTTATTAAAATTATTAGCACAACCCATCACTTCTACTTCTGCCAAAACTAGATGACCATTTCCTTCCATTTGCACTCGAATATAACGCCCTTCAACATTACTTAGATTAATCGTACTCGGCGAACCAACCAATCCAGAAATATAATGTTCAAATGTCGCTTGACTCTTAGCAGTCGATAAATCTGTAGTTGTAAAAGGAGTGTTAGAAACAAGTACAAATGCATTTTGAGATTTATCAGTTCCATCTGTTCTATTATACACTTTGATTTCTTCTATCAAATGTTCACTTCCCAAATCC
Organism: Saprospiraceae bacterium; assembly: GCA_023301005.1. Classification (GTDB taxonomy): domain Bacteria; phylum Bacteroidota; class Bacteroidia; order Chitinophagales; family Saprospiraceae; genus CAJQQY01. The sequence goes on from JALZVK010000223.1 coordinate 14,567, forward strand.
ACTTGCCACCATGGTTCAAATTGTTGATTGGTAGCGGTAACAGATGACGCTGAAGCAGGATTCGAAAAGAAAGTTCCGTTGGTATTTCCATCAACTGCTTTTGATGCACTTCCTGTAATTCCACTTGCTGTCAAAGTAGAAGATTGATTCGTCATTTTATTTAAAGCAACATTAGTTGTACTTGTACAACCTGAATTGATTGGAGTTCCTGTACAATTACAGTTACCATCTTCGACATCATTTTGGGTATTGGAATTGCCATCGTTACAAGGCGTACCTGCTGCGGGACAACCTGCACCACTTTGACAACCTATCACTTCCACTTCGGCTATCGCTAAGAAAGCAGTTCCAATTAATTGCACTCGTACATATCGACCTGTTCGATTAATTGCGATAGAAGATGGAAGACCAGCAGTACCTGTATTCAAATAACTAGTTACTCCAGGTTGATTGATTGTGGTATTTAAATCTGTACTATTGAATGGCGCATCAGAAACCAATACGTAAAAATTGCTAAACAAATCTTGACAACAATCTATCCTATTCCATAAGTTAATTGTTTCTATATCCGACACTTGTCCGAGGTCAACTTGCCACCAAGCATTGTTCACCCAATTGGTCAAAGATGCCGTTTGTGATACCCAAAAATTACCATCTGTATTTCCATCAACTGCCCGTGAGGCATTGGCACCAAATTGAGTACCTGATTGTGTAGCAGATCTGTTAAGTGCGATATTGCTTGGCGAATCACAACCGCCGCCACTAGGCAAGCTTACTGTAAATGTTCGAACAATTGGAGTCGCTGCATCAAATTGGCTATTACCAGATTGAGTCGCTCTGATACTTACTTCACCTGTCGAACCAGTTAAGCTAACTGTATTTCCAGATATACTCGCAGGTCCTGAAAGTATCGAAAATGAAACTGGCAATCCAGAAGTAGCAGTTGCACTTATTCCGAATGCAGGGTCAATTGTTAGCTTATCATCCAATAATGAAAAATTAATATTCTGAGTTTGTCCACCTTGATTTGGATCAGGACAACCCATCACTTCCACTTCCGCTAATGCTAAAAATCCTTGACCTATTAATTGGATTCTTACATATCGTCCATTGGAATTGATAGGAATATTGGAAGGCGTTCCCGCCTGTGTATTTTGTAAAAAACTTTCCACACCACTTTGATTCAAGGTAGCATTTAAGTCTGTTGAGGTAAATGGTTCTTCAGAAATAATTACATAATAATTATTTAAAAAATCTTGACAACAATCCGTTCGATTATATACTAGAATATCATCAATTGCTGAGACGATTCCCAAATCTACTTCCCACCAAGGTTGGCTTGTCCAACTCGTTAATGATACAGAATTACTTCCCCAAAAATTGCCATCTGTATTTCCATCAACTGCTCGGGAGGCACTTGCATTAAATTGTTCACTTTGTTGAGTAGCTGATTTGTTGAGTGCCAAATTCATTGGCGCATTACAACCGCCACCTGTATTGGTATCTGGATTGTAAGTAATATTTAACGTGTTGGAGGAAATGGTATTTGAATTTACTGCAAGGTCAGTAACCGTTTGACTTGGTAAAACTATTGTTACATTCCCCGCACTACTAGGTGTTACTGTAAATGAATACGACGAACCATTCCCACTCAAATTAGAGCTAGAACCATTAGAAACATTAAAGTCTGAAAGACTTAATCCATTTATATTTTCGGAAAATAAAACGTCGACGGTGAATGAAGTCGTAACATTATTGGAACTAGTAGAAAGACTTGCAGTTGGCGGAGTAGTATCTACATTACCAACAAAATTAGTGCTTCCCATTTCTCCTAAACTTAAATTAAAATAAGTTCCACTTCCTGAAATTTCTAATTTTAGTGATTTTACTAAATAAATATTATTGCCATTTAGTGGATTGCTATCTGTATAAGACGTTCCCGTAATTGTATTGTTATTTATTTTTTGAAATGTGCCATCGACATTTGACGCTCGGTAAATATTATAACCTACTACCGTTTCGCCACTTGGCGCATTCCAACTTAAAGCAACTGAATTACTATTATTAGATACTTGAAAATTACTCGGCGGCTTAACTATATGCATACGCAATGTTGGGTCCCCCATCAATGCAGTAGAAACCAACGCAGGCCCATAAGGTAAATATTCATCGTTGGTATTATTTTGTGTTTGTAACAAACTATAACCAATATGATAACCCATCGACATGTGATGTAATGCCCAAGGCGGATTACCTGAGTAAGCACTTGCCAAGGTTTGACCAGAAGCTAAAGGTGCTCGAAGCAAACTATTTGCAAAAGCCCAATTCCCAAATTGACTTCCAAATAACATGGTAAATACAGTTTGCAAATTACTATTAGAAAAATCATTTGTAGTACCAATTCCTGCAGCAGAGTTGGCACTTCCACTACCTGCACCATAACTCCAAAGATAACTTTGCGAATTCATCGTTCCGAAATAATCTGCTTCCGTAATATTATTTGCACCAAACATCGTTGCAAAATTTCTCCAACCACTTGCTGCGGGTGCAGCAATAGTTAGTCCTAAATTATCGTCAATCAATGCTCGACGAGTTGGGTTGAATTCGCGAGTTTTAAAGTCATGATTTTTATCTAAATATTGTTGAAGCAGTTGCGTTTCATTTTGATTAAAAGAACTCATATTTGCAAAATCAACTCGACCTACTTGCAACTCCACCACACCCGAAGGTGGAACCGCTTGATCAAATCTTCCATCACCTGGCACATTATGATAAATATCTAAAAACGGTAAAGTTGTGTTGACAGAGAAGTCTGTCCACGTTCCGTTCATTTCTCCATAATAAACATCGGCAGGATAAGCACCTTCATTTTCGGTATGCGTATCTGGAAAAATACTTCCTGAATATGCAATCGGAATATTTCCCAAAAGAAAAACTGCTTCTAAATCTGATTGAGTATTATAAACATTTTTGATCGCACTTTGAACGCTTGTTACAGGATCGTTTTTATCGACATCAATTTGGCTGACTCTCCAACCGTCTTTGATATAATCCATTTTCAACTCTTCGATTTGAGTAGCTAAAGGCACTAACAAATCATCTTCCACGACTAACAATATTCTTCCTCTATCTTCTACAGGAGGCAAATTAATTCCTGCATAAATAAATCCATATTCAGGTCGAGGTCGAAGGAATTGCCCTGGACCACCAGCACTTGCGATCTGCTGACCTGTCTGTGTATTTTGCAAAGACCATGACGTACTATTGTCTATCATACTTGGTTTGATAGTGATAAAAATATCAGTACATCCTGAGCCATCGTTACAAGCTGTAAAGTTGGTACTCTCCGATGAACCAAAATCATCACCAGATGTAATTACATTGTTACAACTTCTCACTTCATAAAATCCATCTCCGAAACTACAGCACACTCCTATCCCATTTGAATCATTTATAGTAAACTGCAAAGGTGTTCCAGCAGGAACACAAACATTGGTTTCGTAATTGGAAAAGTCCTCTTTGAAAAACGCATACTCATAGCCAACTCCGACTTGTACATTATTATCTGTATAAGAAGTTGCGGAACCTGGCAAGGTCGCAATCGGACTGCCCCAATTAGTATCGTTCAATCCTTTTCGATGAACGACATATTCGGTAGCGCCGTTGTCAGCCTTCCAAGTCAAATTGATTTGAGGAGGATTAGTTTGAGTAGTTGCGCTTAGTTGAACTGCTCGTTCTTGAGGAGATGGTGTTTGCGAAAATCCCTTTATTGACAATAATAGCAATAAAGAGATAAGTAATAAATACTTATTCATAGGTGTATTTTAATTAAATTTGAAATATAATCGGGATGGAAACAGTCCTCTAAATTAATAAAAGTTTAATGGAATATAACTAACCATGAAAATAGAAATATTAGAATCACAAAAAACTATCATGCTTTGTCTTATAATGTTCCTTTCTCTAAGTGTTACTACTTATGGACAAACGAAAATCAAATTAAAAACCACCGAACCATTTGGCGATTTTGAATTAATCAATGCCAAAGATTCTGCATTTATTTATACTGGATATTCTGGAGATATGGGAACTCATTATAGTCCTTATCATAATTTCCATGACTCGATTCCTGATGGAAAATATGAAGTTTATATAGATGACCGATTAGACTTGATTGCTTATTTTAAAAATAAATTAAGAGATAGTATGTGGACGGACTTCCATACTTATGATACGTTGCATTGGGAAAAAACATTTTTCTATAAAGATGGTCTGAAAGATGGAGAGGAAAAAACAGTTTGTACGAATGGAGAAATTTCAATAATGAATTTTAAAAAAGGAAAAGCTGATGGTAGGTTCGTTACTTATTATCCAAGTGGTCAAATTTATTACGAAGGTGAATTGGTTAACAACTTAATGCCCATAAGAACTTATTATTATGAAAATGGAAATTTAAAACATAGAGAATATTTTACGAATGGAAATAGAATTAAACGAAGAGAATATTTTGATACTGATGGTAACTTAACTGAAATAAGAACGCATGGTTGGCATAGAAAAAATGAAAAATTTGAAGACCATGTTTTAAATGGGAATGTCTACATTCCTTTCTATCAAGGTTGGTATGAGATCGTTTTTGAAAATAATAAAATCTTGAAATTAAAGATGTATGATAATGAGGCGAAAATAATTTATGAGTATTGATTTAGGGAATAGGAAATAAATAATCTACCCCCTTGAAGGATTATTTTTTTTAATCAATTACAGCAAATATTTTAAAGGCAAGATTATTGCCTATTGCGACTTGTGTTCAACTAAATAAATATTGATCCGTCAATTTTAAATTTGGTTAAACTTTATGAAAAAATATTTAAGAGCTTGTTGGGGAATTAAATTTTGAGATAAAATGTTCATTTTTTGATGAAACGATGCGAAAAAATAGAAACATAGTCTACGCTATTTGACTTTTTTTTTCAAAGAAGTGTCATCAAAAAAAAGGCGTTTTTAGCCGAAATATAATTCCCCAACAAGCTCTAAGAACTGTAAAAAAATAACCATGAAAATTAAATCAATTTTATTCCTATTCGCAATGGGAATATTTTTTATTGCTTGTAAAAAAACAGAGGTTTTAATAGAACAAGAAAAGGAAAATGAAAAAGATGAGATACTAATACATGACCTAACTGAGCAACAACAAAGAGAAGAACAAAAAGAAAAAGAAGTAAGAGAAGAACCAAATGTGGTTATTAATATTCCTTTACCTACAGAGATTACTCCTTCGATTTTGGTAGAAATACCTGATGGTCTAAATGAAATTTCGGGGATGATTTATCATAATCAAGAAAGCGTATATGGTCATAATGATAGTGGAGGCGGACCTGTATTTTCTGATTTTAGTCTTACGGATAAGACCATAAATAAAACTATAGAAATAACAAATGCTACTAACAAAGATTGGGAAGATTTTGCCCAAGACAATGATTTTATTTATGTAGCTGATGTAGGAAATAACTGGGGAAAAAGAAAAGACTTGAGACTATATAAAGTAGCTAAAACTGACATAGCATCTTCGACTCAAGTAACATCAGATATTATAGATTTTCAATTCTCGGACCAAACTGATTTCTCATCTCGTCCCGACCACAATTTTAATTGTGAAGCCGTTATTAGTTTCAATGATCAACTTTATTTATTTTCTAAAAATCATGGTGACTTCAAAACGAAGTGTTATACTTTGTCTAAAAATGCAGGAGAACATATTGCTGAATTAAAAAATGAATTTGATGTGGGAGGATTAGTGACTGCAGCAACAGTTAGTAATGATAAAAAAACAGTTGCTTTACTTGGATATAATGAAATTGCAGATGATGTATTTGAGCCTTTTCTTTGGTTATTCTATGATTTTGATGGTGATGACTTTTTCTCTGGTAAATCAAGAAAATTAGATATTACCTTCCAAGGGCAAATGGAGTCACTTTGCTTCGGAGATGGTGGAAAATTATATTTTGCATCTGAAACTGAATCTGGATTAGATGACCAGTATGTCTATTATTTTAATATTGCTCATTTCTTGAATGACTAATTATTTACTCTATACTTAAGTAGTTAGACAATAGTAAACGTATTTTATCTAACTACTTAAATCCCGAATTTTTCATGATAGAGAATTCGGGATTTTTTTTTGTCATAACTTGTCCCATTCTAAAATAGTGATGCACAAAAAGTACTACTATTTATTATGAAAAATCAAGAGAATCAATTTGTTACTCACACAGAAAATTCAACAACCTGACTTTTACTTTTTTATGGTAAATATCTCTCATATAACTTTTTTAGTTTCAGCGATTATCGGTTTGAAAAAAGATTAATATAAAATTATTCTAATGCGGGCATTTTGACCTGCCTTCGTTTAATAATAAAACGATAAATAGCGTTCATTGACATAGTTGGTAAGAGATAAAAGACACTTCTAATTTTTTCCCAGAGTGACTTGAAAGTTTTACAAACTGCTTTAGCATCTTGAAAATCTTTATCAAGATGTTGAGCAATCTGGTCAATTAAAAAAGCTAGAAAAGTAAGAATGGCAAAATTAGTAGCCAGATACTTTTTACCATGACCATAATTATGCTCTAAATGATAGCCTTGATTTTTCAAAGTATTGAAAGTTTCATTTTCAATTTTCCATCGAGAACGAGCAACATCGACCAATTCTTTTATATTCTCTGTAGTTATAGAAATATCAGTAATCCAAGTCGAATAAAAAGTTTGTTCTCCTGTTTTTTTATCTGTTTCGAAGTATTCAAAATAATTGACTAAAATCTCTTGATGTTGACCATTCAAAATCAGTTCATTGGCGAAATTTGCTGTACATTTTTTATCTTCTGTCTGCCAAGTTAGATTTTGTAATTGTTTGTTTTTTCGTAATCCTTCTATTTGAACATCAACATAAGTTTGCCCTTTTGAGCCAATGATATAACTCATCATTTGTTTCCTCAATGCTTTTATATGTGGACCATTGATATAAAGAGCATCAAACACCGCAATGATTTTTTTATCCTCCATTGCTGCTCGAATTTGTGGAATAATTCGTTTCGAAGCATTTAATTCACAATCGTTTTTAGTACTGCCATCTTGCTTAACGATTGGCTCACATGCAACAGGAAATACTGTTGATTGATTGGGGTGTACCGCAACTGCTCCTAACAATTGATGATAGTAAGTTGTCTTTCCATTACGGTGATTTTTTATCATACATTGAGGGCAACCTTTTATACCAGAACAATAATGACCTGTTCCATCTACTGAAATTACCGTAAAATCACCTAGGACATGTCGTTCTTTGAAGACTCCTTGCTTAGTCAATAAGTCGAGTTGTGGTTTGAACAGTCCCTGTAGTTCTGATGGTATAACTTCATCTATACTTTCCCTTAGTGCTATATTGCCAGGTAGTTTTTCTACTCCATAGACTCGTTTTAGGTTTTCTGCTCTGACACTATATTGTTCTCGAAAAGAACTGAGAGATGAATCTTTTAAATGAAACATTGAAAATGCTAAATTCAGCATATTCGATATTTCATATGTGAAATTCTTACTTCGAGGATCCGTTACGGTCTTTATTCCTTTTCTTACCAGTTTTATCAATTTATCTATCATCCAATTTTTTGAATGAAATGTATTATTTTTATCCCTGTTCTTTTAATTTATTTTTTTCATATAAATCTTTTTCCAAACCGATAATTGCTGTGTAGCCTTCAATTTGATTTTCCTTCTTTACAAAACCATGTCCTTCATCTTCAAATAAAACATATTCTACAGGAACGTCATTCTTTTTAATTGCAGCGA
>JALZVK010000224.1 GCA_023301005.1 Saprospiraceae bacterium
ATTTAGGACCCTAGACGATGAGGATGGCGGACACATGCAGCGCGCCAATCTCACCCAGGAATACCTAGCCGTCACCGGAGCCTGCTTGATGACCAAGCGAGCGCTGTTTAATAGATTGGGCGGATTTGATGCGCACAACTTGAGGATCGCCTACAACGACATCGACTACTGCCTGGCAGCCCATCAGCTGGGCTATAAGGTGATCTATACGCCCTATGCGAGGCTATTTCACTATGAATCTAAGTCTAGAGCGAGCGATTTGTCTGATAAAGAGCGAGATAGATATGATAAAGAACGTATATTTATGCTAGACAAGTGGCAAGGGATATACGAGACAGACCCGTTTTTTCACCCCCACTTGGATGAGAATACCGAAGACTTTAGAATAAGAGGCCATGTTTAAATCTATTAATGACATATCAGCTACAAAGAAGTGGATGTATACCCCAAAAGAAGGGGAGCAATTCTTCTTTATGCATATCCCCAAGACGGGCGGGACGACTTTTCGTAAGATATTAACGAATCATTTTCCGGAAGATAGTTACTACCCAAGTCAAGACAATTTATTGGCTAATGGTGGCAAATATTATCAGCAAAGAAAACTTGTTGAAAATCATGCTGACTTATTAAATAAGCCATTAGTAATGGGTCACTATAGTATTGACTTGGTGAAACATCTCAAACCAGATGTTAAAGTGATTTCTTTTTTCCGGAATCCTATTGATAGAATTTTATCTCATGTCAAGCATATCATTACTCATGATCCAGAGTTTAAGGGAGCTGACCCTAATGATGTGATTAGAAAACGAATAGATAGTCTACGTTTAGTACAATCCAAAATTTTAGGAATTAAAAGAGGTGGCTTTGCTAAAGGGGTGAATAACCTAAAGCAAATAGATTGTATTGGGATATTGGAATATTTTCCTGAATCCATTTCAATGTTCAATAAAGTACTTGGTACTCAATTTGAAACTGTCCCTCCACATAACCAATCTGCAATTGAGTTTGATAATATTTCAGCTAAAACTATGTCATTGTTAACCAGGTCAATTACAATGGAGGTGAGAACTTATTATAGAGCTTTTGAATTATTTAAGTCTAATTGTATCAAGCATGATGTGCAGCTTGATATATAAAAATAAAACGAAAAAATGTCAACTGTAAGAAGAATACTCGATAGAATATTGAGTTCATCAAGAAAAAGTACACCCATTTTTAACGATGCATACTATGCCCATACCAATCAGGATCTCTGGAACGTAGAGAAATTGCAGAAGCATTTTGAACAATTTGGGTTAAAGGAAGGTAGAAGTCCTAGTATTTTCTTTGATCCTATATTTTGTTATTTGAATCATAAAAGACTAATGGATTCCCAAGATTCATTAAGTATGAGTTTCCTAAACCAAAAATTACAAAGAGCAAGTATTTTGTTTGATATAGAAGCATACTTGAAGCAGAATAATGGTGTTGCAAAACAAACTTATGCTAGAGTTGTCGATCACTATGCGCAAAATAATACCGATGGTATTTTATCACCAAACCCTTATTTTGATGCAGCATATTATTTGAGTATAAATGAAGATGTGGCTACATCTGGAATAGAACCAATTTATCATTATATATTATTTGGGGAAGATGAAGGTAGGAAGCCAAATCCAAAGTTTAATCCTAGTTTATTTATTAAACCATCTATGCCTGAGGGCTGGAATCATGTAAAATATTCAAGCTTGACTAAACTTGAAATATTTGTTCTACAAGATTTAGGATTACTGGAGGAGTATTTTAAGGCAGGAGTTGAATACTATGCTAAGTTCAAATACGAAGCACAAGGAACCAGTACTAAAGTAAGAAAGGGGACCGACTTATTTGATGAGTTCTACTATAAGAAACAATATCCTGATCTAAAAGATATCGATTATAATTGGCACTATTTTACCTATGGTCAACAAGAAAGTAGAAAGCCAAATGCGCTTTTTGACCCAAGCTACTATTTGAAGAAAAGTAAAGTTGAGGAGAAAACAAATTTACTTGGTCATTATACAAATATGGGATATAAAAATGGATTTGATCCGCATCCTTTATTTGAGTCTGCATATATCGCGAAGCAAATTGAGCTTCCAACAGATAAAAATCCTTTGGTCTATTTCTATGAGAATCCGGAAGTGTTTCAAAACATTTCTACCTCTTCTAAGTTTGATATTGAGTACTATAATACCCAGTTAAAGAAAAATGCAATTTCAATAGATACGCATCCAGTTCTCCATTATTTAGAGTTAGGTGAAAAGATGGGACTAAAGCCTAATCAAGAATTTAACCCATCAAAGTTTTTAAAAAATAATGACGGTAAACTGAATCACGCTGCTTTTCTTTCCTATACTAAATTTGAATTGTTTGCCAACAATATAGGATTGAGCTATGATTACGAATGGAATCAATTTGTAAATGAACTCAATTTGAATAAGGCGGCACACACCATGTTGTTTATTACGCATGATGCGTCATTGACCGGAGCTCCATTGATTATTAGACATATTTCTGAGCAGTTTAAGGATTATTTTGATGTATGTAATATTAACATTGTAATAAACAATCATCAGGATGCACTCCTTGAACAATTCAAGTCAGTTGGCCCAACCTATATGATATCTAAGTATTCAATAGGTACTATTGAAGCAGAGATTGAAAAAATTGTGAATCTTGTTGGAGCAAATAATGTCACTGCCGCATTTGTGAATTCTGCACAATCTAGAATGGCACTTCCGATTCTAAATAAATTCAATTTTCCTGTAGTTAGTCTTGTGCACGAGATGGCCTATTACTACCCTAAAAATGAATGGGAGGTGATCAATGATTTATCTGATAAAATAGTTTTTCCATCAAACATTGTTAGAAAGTTTGCTGATGAAAATTCTAATTTTAATCCTGATAAAGTAATTATTAGAGGCCAAGGAATTTTCCCAGATAAAATTTTCAAAGGAGATGAGTTTTCGGCTAGAATGAAAATCAGAAAAGAGTTGAGTTTACCTAATGACGCTTTAATTGTTTTGGGATGTGGAACTACAATTGAAAGAAAAGGGGTTGATTATTTTGCTAAATCAGCTATTAGTTGTTTGAACTATTTTAAAAAAGTTGATTCAAAGGAAAATGTTTATTTTATATGGTTAGGAAAGGTTATTAAAAGTGAATTCTTAGATAATGTAGAAAGAGATATTGAAAAGTCAGGTTGGGCAGATCGAATTCAATTTATTGGGGAGTCAAAGATGACCCAAGACTATTTTGTGGCATCTGACGTGTTTTACATGTCATCAAAAGGAGATCCTTTTCCGTGTGTGGTATTGGAAGCAATGGACGCAAAGCTGCCTATTGTATGCTTTAAAGAATCTGGGGGCTATACAGAGATTTTGGAAGATAATGTATCTGGAATTATTGCTGAATATGGGGATACTTTTGAAGCGAGCACTAGAATTATCAAGGTTCTACAGGATGATAAAACTAGAATTTCGATGGGACAAAATGCACATGATTATTTGCATAAAAATTATCTCTATAAGGAGTATATATTTGATTTAGGCAAAATATTAATAGAGACTAATAAAGTTGATGAATCATGGATTAAGAAAGTCGGTGAAATTACCTCAAATCATACCATAAATTATTCAAGAAAGAAAAAAGTAATTTTTACACTTTCTGACTATTGGATAAGTGGAGTTTGCACAGTAGTGATAAATTCGATTCAAGGTCTCATAGAAAGAGGATATTCTTGTTATGTTTTATTTACAAACAAATTGAGTGAAACCAAGCTGGCAGAATTTGAAGAATTGAATATTCCATATAAGATTTTAGACTATAATGATTCCGATAGTTTTCAGGGTAAGTGGTCTTCCTTAAAAAGGCATCTTGAAGCTAATGCTCCATGTGTGCTGTTGCCACATGTAGACTATTTTACTTCTGCCTTGTCAGCAGATCTGTCAAACGATATTGGCATTATAGGAGTTTTACACTCTGATGATGTAGAGCACTACGAACACGGTTATAGGCTGGGGCACTACTGGAATAAAATTGTGAGTGTAAGTGATACAGTACAAGAGAATATGATTGAGCTCAATCCTTCATTTGAAGACAAGTGTCAAGTGATTTGGAATGGAATAGAAGTTGAGGATGAATACACAGAAAAAGACTTTGAGGCTAAAAAGCTAAAAATAGTATACACGGGGCGAATGGAGCAATATCAAAAATTGATTCTAGACTATGAGAAGGTGGTTACAAAATTGGTAGAAAAAAACATAAATTTTGAATTTCACTTTATAGGAGATGGAGATCAATATCGAGAGCTAAAAGATAAGTTGCAAAAATATGTAGATGATAGGTATGTTGTTTTCCATGGGCGGCAGACCAGAGAATATATTTATGAAGAACTTAAAAAAGCGCATATTTTTTCTCTGATTTCAGAGTTTGAAGGAGTCCCTATGTCCCTTTTAGAAGCCATGTCTTGTTCTTGTGTTCCTGTGCTTACAGATATCAAGAGTGGAATAAAGAAGATTATTACCTCAGGTAATAACGGGTTATTATCTCCAATCTTCGACTATGAAGCATATTGTGATAATATAGAACATCTAAATAACAATAGAGATGTGCTGCGTAAGTTATCTATAGAATCTTATGACACTCTGATTAAGAAAGAATTAACCGCTAATGATATGTCAAATCAGTACGCTAAGGCAATAGACGAGGTGTTTGATGAAATTTTCACTGGGGACTATACAAGAAAAGAGGCGCTTTCATTTGGGGGCCAGATAAAGAATATTTTGCCATCACCTATCCATATAAAGGTGTAGATTAATTTTGATAAAATTTATATAAATTAAATTATGAATAATAGAATTTCCTTAATTATAGTATTGCTTTTATTGGTTATTGGAATCCAGAGTTGTACTAATGATACATCTAAATCTAAGATGAAAAGTAAAACAGCTATGCCTATAGCAGTTAAAAAGTCTAATGATATACTAGCAGGGTTTATTAGAATATCAAAAAAATCGACTACAAGTATTCAAATGATAGGTAATAAGAGAGTCGGGAAGGAAGCAGTTGAATTAACAAAAATTGGTAAATCAATTGTAATATCAGGTTACGCATTTGATAGTGTTAATGAAGGTTTGTCGAAAAATATTTTTGTTTCATTAAATGGAAAAATACAACAGTGCGAAACATTAATTAAAAATAATAAAACCCTTAAGAAGTTTGGAAAGAAGTTTGAGAATGCTGGTTTTAAAGTAAGTGTACCAAGTGTAAGATTAAAAAATGGAGTAAATAAAGTCAGAATAATTCCATCAGATATGAGCGGCAAGGGAGTCTATAAAATGGGGAAAATATATGAGTTTACAGTAAAATAATTTATAGACTAACAATATTCAAATAAATCACATAATTATGTTTTTACTGGAAAATCCAAATAGTCTTTTTCAAAAAGCAACAGAGGAGTTAAATACTTTATTAGTTTACTTACATGTTCCTAAAGCCGCTGGTAATAGTTCTATTGGATCTATTAAGGTCAAAGTAGGAAAAGAAAATTCGAGGAGCATAAAGTGGAATGATATTGAAAAGTCATGGTCAGACTTTATAGTCGAACACCAAGAAAAACCACTTAGCCTTGTTTCTGGCCATTTTAGATTTAAGCATGTACTAGCATTAAAAGAGGCTAATGTTGACTATAAATTAGTAACATTTATACGCCATCCAGTCGAACGAATTATTTCTCAATATAAATATTCGTGTTCCGAAAATGTACCTAATTATCTGGAATTTCGGAATAAATTTAAAACCTTTGACGACTATGCCTATCGAGGTGTTGGACCCAATGCGGTATCTCGTATACTAGTTCAGGGTGCACTTTCATTTGAAGAGTACCTTAATAAATTAAAAGATAGATACGCATTTGTTGGGCTATCGGAGCACTATGATTTTTCTATGTTTATGTTGATGAATTCATTAGGCTATGATTATGAAATCGCTAAGAAAAAGAATGTAACAATAAAAGATAGTTTCAATCAATTTGATGTTTCAAAGAAAACGTATGATTACCTTTTGGAAAAGCATAGTTTAGATGTTCAGTTATTTAATCACTTTAATGATCTTTATGTTAGTATATCAAAAAAGTTCATTGTTGATTTCATACAAGAGAAACAAAATAGTTTAATGGTAAGAAGAACTAGCTAATTATTTTTGACTTGAAAGTAATTTTTCTTACTAAAGTATATTTATGAAAATTAAATACAGACCTGAAATAGATGGTTTAAGAGCCATTGCTGTTTTATCTGTTCTACTTTATCATTTTAATGTGGGTGGACTACTAACGGGTGGCTATCTTGGTGTCGATGTTTTTTTTGTCATATCTGGGTTTTTAATCTCCTCTATTATTTTAAAAGAATTAGATGAGACCAATAGTTTTTCTTTTATAAATTTTTATCGTCGCAGAATAAGGAGACTGATGCCTGTGTTTTTTGTAGTTTTAATTAGCTCAATTATTGCAGGGTGGCTTATCTTACTGCCTAGCCAAATGCTGTCGTTCTCCAAATCGGCGATTGCTTCAATTTTTTTCTATTCAAATTTTCATTGGCATACTGAATCTTTAGTATATGAAGCACAATCTTCTTTGTTTGAGCCATTACTTCATACGTGGACGCTGTCAATTGAAGAGCAGTTTTATTTTATTTTCCCTGGACTCTTATTTTTACTCTATAAATTTAAGAGGAATTATTTGCTTACTATAGTGTTGATATTGACTGGATTGAGTCTTTTGTCCTCTGAATTTTATCATTCAATTAATAAGTCAGCAAATTTTTATTTACTTCCTACTAGATTTTGGGAACTATCTGCGGGCAGTTTGCTTTCTATTGTGCTACATAAGGGTATTCAGTATAACTTTACAAATAGAATTACCAAATTTATACCCACCTTTTCTTTTTTAGTTCTTCTAGTTTGCTTTTTAGTTTTTAATCATGATATTAAACACCCAAGTTTAATTACTGCTATTCCAGTTATCGCGACGATGCTTATGATATTTTACTCTAATGCTCAGGACCCAGTGACTAAAATATTATCGACTAAACCATTCATTAAAATTGGGTTATTGTCTTATTCACTTTACTTGTGGCATTTTCCTGTTTTTGCGTTTGGTAGGAATTTAAATCCAAATCTAGGCGCTGTAGATTATTTTGGTTGGATAGGAATTACTTTTGTATTATCTATTTTGTCAAATAAATTGATTGAAAATCCATTCAGAAGACCTAGTAAAATAAATGCTAGAATATTTAATGTAGTTCTCGGTTCTTCATTACTCGTTTCTCTAGTAGCATTAGGGAGTATAATTAGTAATGATGGATATCCAAATAGAACAAAGAATGTTGCTCAAGCACATCTAGGAAATGAAATCGACAACAATAGATTAAAAGAAGTAAGAGATTCCAAATTTGCATTACTAATAAGTAAACCTCCTATTAAAAAAACTAAAAGGAAAAAAGTGCTAATATTGGGAGATTCTCATTCTCGGGATTTATATCTTTCATTTAAATTAAATGAGAAGCAATTTTCCAATTATGTATTTGACCATTTGAGTTTTGACTATGAAAACAAGCCAGATGGGGTTGTAACAAAAAATAAAAAAATAAAACGATCTGATATTATTATTCTAGCATATCGTTTTAATAAGAAAAAATATCTCTTAAAAACAATAGGGAGATTAGTCAATTTATTGAAAATCGAGAATAAACGAACTATTCTATCATTAAATAATGCTGAGTTTTCTTCATTCGGGCGAAACGAAGTGTTTGATCAATATATAAACGAATTTTCACCCACAATTGATGAATTAGATGTAAATCACATGTATTCCTACTTTTATGAAAACAGAGATTCTACTATTAATGAAGTAAATAATGCAATACTAAAGATTGCTAAGGAATATTCAGTTGAATACATAGATAGATATAACCTCGTATGTTCTGATGAGTATAAAAAATGTTTGTGTGTTACTGATTCTTTGAGAAAAGTTTACACGGATACAAATCATTTAAGCTTAGAAGGGGCAAAATTTATTGGTAAGAAATTGAGAAGTCAAAACTATCTCTATAAATCTTCATTTATTTCAGATACAATAACATTTGATTATTCAGCAGAGTTAGACGATCCCGTTGGCAATTTGTCTAAATCAAATAGGGAAGAATATGATAGATTATTTAGGGCCAAAAGGCAGCTAAATTCCAAATTGCGTAATTCTAAACTGCCAGAAGATGATGTCAATTTTCTAGTTGCTAAACGAAAAATACTGAAGAATAAAATACATAAATTATTAAGGAAAAATAAGAAAAAATG
>JALZVK010000225.1 GCA_023301005.1 Saprospiraceae bacterium
AGTGGATTATTTGAAAAAATAACAAAGGGTCGGTACGAGGGAATTACGGTCGATGAAAATTTTGAATTTCAGATTTTAGAAGATGGTGAGTATTTTCCTATTACTAGATTTTCGGGTGGTGAGGTTGATTTGGCAAATCTATGTTTGCGTATCGGAATAAGTCGTGCGATTGCGGAATTGTCAGGATCGAATGAAGGATTGAGTTTCTTAGGTTTTGATGAGATATTTGGAAGTCAGGATGAGGGTCGTCGTTTTGAGATTTTGAAAGCGTTGGATCTTTTGAAGGAGCAATATCGACAGATTTATATTGTTTCGCATATTGATTCTATTAAGGAGCATTTTCCAGAGATATTGGAGGTGAGGAAGACGAAGGATGGTAGTGTGGTGAATTGGTTGAATTGAGGTTATGTGAATCCTCTAACCTAACTTTTTTTCTTGATAAAAAAAGTTGAGTTAGAGGGCTTTATTTTGAGTAACTCCAATTATTCATTATTCCCTTTTTTTACTTATCTTAAATCCTCATTAGGCGACAATTTTCCGACACTTGTCGAACATTGATGAATCTCCCATAAAATTTATCTTTTTTTATCAATTCAATTAATCAACCCATGAGAAAATTAAATTTAATAATTGGAATACTTCTTTTTCCAATCCTATTATTTTCACAAAGTGGAACGACACTCGATGAATATAAATATTTGACAAAAGGATATGCGTATCAAAAAAATTTGGGATTAGATGGAGGGAAATCAGGGTATGAAGTCAAGTCGATGTTTACTGCATCTAATGGCGTTCAATTCAATGGACTATTTACACAAAATGAAGGGAAGGTAAAAGGAGTCTTAGTCATCATCAATCAAAACTCAGAAACTTCAATCTATTTAGGTTTGCCAACCAATGATGCTTCTGCTTCCATTAAAAATAAAGCGGAAGAAGATGCGAAACAAAAATTGAATTTATACGCTAAAGAAAAATACGATAAAGCATTGTTAGAATTTGCAATGTTTCAGTTGAGTGGCGAACGAGTTGCGATTTCTTCCGTAAGACCTGATGAAAGTTTTGATAATAATAATTCGTATCAAACTAAAGAGGTGGAAGAGTATAATACCGTTGTTCCTTTGGAAATAGAAAAAAGGGAGACGATGACAAAAGGTGCAAATGAAATGAGTGCGGCTAATTTAAAAATCAATAATTCGGTAAAGAGTAATCATGACTTTAAAGAAAGAACTTTACTCAAAGCACCTGTCGTAAGAGGTGAAAGTCCTGCTAAAGGAACTGTTGTTATCAAGATGTGTTTGGACTTAGAAGGAAATGTAAAATCTGCCAAATTCACTCAAAGAGGTTCAACGACTTTTAATGCTAAATTAAAAGCGATGGCAATTAAGGCAGCTAAAGATGTAAAATTTTCAGAAGGATTAGACCCTGATGATTGTGGTCTGATGACTTTTATTTTTTAAAATAAATTTTCACAAATAAAATAAATCAATGTCTAAAAATTTAAAAACACTATTTGGAGAGAATCACATGTTGGATGAAAAAAGCGTATCGTTTTTGACGAATGCTTTGGAGAAAAATAATTTGCCTGGATTTGATTATATCGAATTCAAACAATCTTTGGCTTCGTTGGCGAAATTGAATATGGATGAGGAGACTGCTATGAAATCTTCTTTTGCGACTGCTGCGACGGTTGGTTTGACTAAGGATAAATTATTGGAAACGGCATTGCATTATAAAAAGATTATTGATGGCGAAAGAACGAAGTTTGGTAATGCGATGCAAAATCAAATGAAAAAAAGTATTGATGGTAAAGCAAATGAAGTGGAAACACTTAAAGCTCAAATCATTAAACATAAAGAACATATCAAACAACTCGAAGAGCAAATTACTAAACATCAAAAAACTATCGATACTGCTGATGAACAAATCAATGGCGCAAAAGCAAAAATCGATCAAGCGAAAGAGAAGTTTGAATTTGCTCATCAAAGTGTGATGAATCAAATCGAAAAAGATATTGAAGGAATTCAAAAATTCCTCTAAATAAAACCAAAGCTCCGTAGCACAGTTTCCAACTGTGCCACGGATAATAAGAAATAAAACGCTTAAATGAAAATTGAAAATTAAATTCTATTTTTAAAATAAAATAAACCAATAACAGTGGCACGGTTGAAAACCGTGCTACGGTATAATCTTAAAATAAAATAATATGGCTGATATAGTTCCTTTTGATAACAATCAATTTACACAGAAAAAATTTTGGCAAAAACCTGAAGGTATAACTGGTGGGATTTTTATGTTAGCGTTGATAGGTGGAATTGGATTTTTGATAGCAAGTAATATTCTAGCGATTAAGGCTTTTATAAGTACAACTATTGGGTTGGTTGCTTCACTCGCAGTATTGGGTGTGATGCTTTATATGATACTCGATCCGAAGATGCGTAACCTTGTTTGGTATATGTATAAAAGTGTGATGCGAAAAATCACAGGTATGTTTGTCAATATCGATCCGATTGGAATCTTGGAAAGTTATGTCGATGACTTAAAAGATAACCTTAGAAAAATGAGTAAGCAAATTGGCGAACTCAAAGGTCAGATGCGAAAGTTAAAAACGTTGATGGATTCAAATCTTAAAGAGATTGATAATAATATGAAGTTGGCTTCTTTGGCTAAGGAAAGAGGAAAAGAGAAGCAAATGATTTTGTCAAGTAGAAAAGCGGCTCGACTTAAAGATGTCAATGCGAAGTACCAAGCTTTACATAGTAAGATGACTGTGTTATATAGAATCTTATCTAAGATGTATCAAAACTCTGAAATACTTTTAGAGGACACTAAAGATAATGTGGAACTGAAAAAGCAAGAACGTAAAATTATTCGTACTTCGCACTCTGCTATGAAATCGGCAATGAGTGTTATTTCGGGTGACCCTGACAAACGCGCGATGTTCGATATGGCTATGGAAAAAGTAGCTGATGATGTTGCTGGCAAGGTTGGTGAAATGGAAAGATTTATGGAAATGTCTTCTGGCTTTATGGATTCTATTGATTTGCAAAATGGAGTTTTTGAAGAGCAAGGTATGAAGATGTTGGAGGAGTATGAAAAGAAAAGTAATCTTCTTTTGATGGGCGATGGTAATGAGACTTTGGATTTGAATAGTGAGGTTGCTCAACCGCAGGAACGTCCGAGTGGGACTTCGACTTCGGATAAGTATGATAATTTATTTGAGTAGGAATAATGTGTTTAGGTGTATGAGTGTATAGGTGTAT
>JALZVK010000226.1 GCA_023301005.1 Saprospiraceae bacterium
TATCGGCGCTACGCAGTATGTGGTCAGGCTGTCCGTTCCTACCGTTACCGATTGCCATCGGTAACGATACCACTTCCATCCTTAGCCTCTAACGCGGCTTTGCCTTGTCGAGCTTGCCTGTCGGCCGGCTTAGGCCGTGTCGCCTGCGGCGAGTCGCGAATGAAGAACTGATGAAAACATCAAAACATTGAAAAATACGATAGATAACACAAGAGGATAATGATCATATCTCCTATCGTTACACTCAAGAGAGACGACATATCTCAGAGTCATTTGTCAGCAAATAGAAAAAATTAAATACTAATTCGATTTTCGAAAATTATTTTCTTTATAACAATTTGGGGATGTACAGATACTTTGAAACCTGAGTACAATTGTTTAACAGTTTAAAAACTTTAAATAATATTACAGTTTTTCGGGATGTGTAAATGCAACACATATATCTAAAGGTCTTTTCTAGGCTTGGATGATACTAAAATAAGTCGTAAATTGATACTGAATCCTACATTAGGAATCAGAGCGCAGAACCGTTTGTAGAATAATAAATGAGTCACCCATGAAAATTATTTTAACCTCCATATTTACATTTTTGTTTCTTTCCATTTTTGCCCAAATTGATCGGATGAATTTGGATCTTTATTTGGATTTGACCACCATACCACTATCTTCAAATCCTGTAGCCATTGCTACACATAATGACGAATTGATCTTTCAAGTCGATCAGTATGATGGAACGAAAGAAATCTGGGCTTCTGATGGTTCTGAAGGAGGAACAAAGCAATTGCTTTTTAATGAAAATGCAATTCCAGTTCTCGATGATGAAACATTGACCACATCCACAGCTTCTAATTTTTACATAAATCTCGTATCATCTTTTCATACGCGTACAGAGTTATATAAATATGATGGCTCAGGAATTGCGCCTGTTTTGATATTGAACGAAACAGATGAACTTAAAGCACTTTATCCATTTCGTGATGGAGTAATAATTGTTCTGAAAGGGGATTGTGGTACTTGGAGTAAATGCGACAGAATTTTTTATTATAACGAAAGCGATGAAAATATTCTACAACTTTTTGATGAAGTTGCTGGACAAAGTGAATTCAACATTGTTGACATGAAGGAGATACAAGATCAGGCAGTGTTGCTTGCAAAAACAGATCTTCAAGACATTGTTATATTTTCAATTCCAAACATTAATTCGCATCAAGAAGTTTATGCTGGGGAAGAAGAGTCTGTTACACTGTATGGCATTGTAAATAATCATCTCATGTTTTCCGGAATTACTGACGATTTTATGGGTTTGCATTCAACCATTGATGGTTCATCTATCAACAATTTAGTTTCTACTGACTTAGATGACTTGCATGAACTGTTATGGCATCTTGAAGAGGATAGATTATTATTCTACAGTAAGAGTACGGATATTAGTCAAAATCGAAGTGTATACACAAGTGATGGTGAAACTGTCGAAGTGTATTTGGATACGCAAGAGGTATTGAATGCAGATGTAAAGGTCATTCATTTTTTTGATGGGGAGTTACTTTTCAATATTGGAACTAGAGTTTTTGCTTATGATGGAATCAATACCCCATATAGTATTAATTATGGTGAGCCAACTCATCAAAGAATAAATTTTTATGACGTAGGGTCTTCACTTATTATTGAACCTGGCAACGAAGCGATTCTTAAACATATAAAGGGAGCGGATGCTCAATTGATTTTAGAATATAAGGCCAGAGATATATTGTATCCTTTGGACAATAGTTTATTTATTACAAGACTCGAGGATTTTTTAAATTTCGACACCAAAGATTTATATAATATCGATCTTAATACTGGAATACTTGAATTTATTGGTGAGATACCTGAGGAAAGTGAAGAGTATTTTCCTGTGGAATTAGGTTCAAAAGTTTATTACATTAAGATTGATGAAGACGTGGCTAACGAGCTTTGGTCTTATGATAGCTCAACAAATTCTTCTGAAATTGTAAAGGATATTAATACGGGTACAACTGGTAGGCTTTTGAATTCTATTAAATCAGTTGGAAATAAAATGTTCATTAATACTGGAGAATGGAATTCCTTTGGAGCCCCAATCGAAGGTTTGTTCGTATTTGATGACGATTCGAAAGAATTAGAAATGATATACGACAAAGAATGTATTATTGAAACTACTGGAGAATATTTGATACTTACTGATGAGTTGAATAGCCCTAACATTATGAATATTCATAGTACACAAGGATTGCCAAATGACCTTACGCTCATTGGTACATTTCCCATAACTGGATTCACCAATTCCAATCCTAATTCTGAACTCTTTAGATTCAATGATAAGGTACTTATCAATTATGATGGTGGACTTATGGTAACCGATGGGACAGCAACTGGAACTTTCAATCTTGCGGATATAAGCATTCATGAGGATTATATTATTTACAAAGACGTTTTCTATTTTCAAGCAAATGAATATGCCCACCCTAATCAGCCACATCGTTTTTGGCGAACAGATGGCACCATAGCCGGGACTTATGAATTGTTTGACTTCGATGTGGACAATCTCTACATTTATAAAGACTATCTACTTGTCCATAATGGAGACCGCATTTATTTTACAGATGGAAGCTCGGACGATTTTGATTTTCAGTGGCTTCCAGATGTGGAGCACTACTTCTCGGATAAGGATAATTTTTATGTAATGCAGGATGGAGTCTTAGGCACGTTTCCTTTTGATATTCCTAATACAATCAATTCTAATTCTTCTAACTTTTTCGAACCAATTCTGGATATTGAGAGATTTTCAAGAGGATTCGAATTGAATGGTAAAGCTTTGTTTTATGATTTTTCTTCTACACTATTTACAACGGATGGAACAGCGGAAGGGACTAAGTTATTACTGGAAGATTTTCATGGTCCGTTCGACAACAATATTCTTGGGGAGCATGAAGGAGGAATCTACTTTGTTCATTCTACAGAGGAAACAGGGCGAGAGCTTTGGGTAACTGATGGTTCTGAAGAAGGAACATTTATGATCCAAGACTTATATCCAGGTGAAAAAGGGAGTGAACCAAAAAGTATGCACCTTTTTGAAGAAGACCTTTACTTCATAGCAGCACATCCAAAATATAGTAGTGAAATATTTGTTCTAGATAATTTCTTTACTCCAAATCTATCTGGATTAGTATACGACGATCAGAACAATAACAATATCCAAGATTCAAATGAATTAGGTCTTCCTGGCATAACTGTTGAAATTTCGCCAAATAATCAAAGAACAACTACTGATGAATTTGGTAATTATGCTTTCGAGATTGAGCGAGGAATAAAATATGAAATTGAGCTTGTTAACGAAGATTGCTGGGAATATTGTTTAAATGAACCTATAGAATTGGATGCATTATCAAACCCATCCTTTCAGACAAAGTATGAAGTAGATATACCAGCTTGTCTAAATGGAATAGACAAAGATGAATTCCTAGTTGATTTTACTTCTACAATCCCAAGATGTAATACCACTGGAAAACACTGGATCAATATCAAAAACAATTCCTGTGAAAGACATGCAGGTAAAATCGAAGTCCTGTTTGACGAAAGAGATACTTTGGGTACTATTAGTACATCATTTGATAGTATTGGGGGTGTTTATACTTTCGAGTTTGATGTTTTAGCACAAAATGAGATTTATCCAATAGACATTGTAGTTAAAAGGGGAAATGAGGATTTCACTTCTGACACATTGAAGTACCGGATAAAATCTTTTGTAACTACTCAGGTCCATTTAAGCAAAATTATTGTTGATAACACGGGGAAGTTATCAAAAATAAATTGGGTTTTAAAACAGGAATTAAGGTCTAG